>NZ_JACRWC010000084.1 GCF_014306095.1 Lentihominibacter faecis | reverse complement strand
TATAAGAGACAGATATGGCTCAACTACAAGACGGTAGTGGATCAGGATGGGTCGGAAGAGGCAGCCAGAAAAGTGAAGGTGGAATCATCTCAGGCAGATCAGAATTCTGAGGAGCGCGGGGATACTTCTGCAAAGCAGCCTGCTGCGGATACGGCGGAAGAGGAGGAGACTTATTATATCAAGGAAGTGGATGGTGTAGTAAAAGTTTTTGCCTGTCAGGGGGAAGAAAAGAAGTTGTATCTGATCACATCTATCCCGTTTGAGCTGCTTTCACAGACGGATCAGAACATGTTTTCCAAGGGTGTTACGAAGAAGACGAAAGCGGAGCTGGATGAGTTCCTTGAGAATTTTGATAGCTAGGGGGATGTAGATGAGAGGATCCGTGAAAAAAAGTGCATTGATCCTTGGTGTTCTGCTGTTGTCGATCGCAGCAGCAGGTCAGGTGTTTCCGGGAAGAGACAGCCAGGCAGATGTTCCGGTGGTCACTGAACGAGTGCTGGTGCCGGGCGGGCAGTCGGTCGGGGTGAGAATGGACGTCAGAGGGGTTCTGGTCGTAGGACTGGAAGAAATCGAGAATGAAACCGGCGAAAAGATCAATCCTGGACTGGTGAGCGGTCTGCAGATCGGAGATACGATCCTGTCCATCAATGGAACGAAGGTGTCGAGTGCAGATGAGGTGCAGACGCTGGTCAACGAGATACGTGATACAGTAAAACTGAAAGTGAAGCGAAATGGACAGAAGATGACAGTAACTGTCAAGCCTGTTCTGTCAAAAAAAGATGGTCTGTATAAATTGGGGATCTGGGTCAAAGACAAGACTGCAGGGATCGGGACATTGACGTACTATGATCCTGCAAACAATACATTCGGAGCGTTGGGACACGGGATCGTGGATGTGGAGACCAATTCGATCCTGCCGGTAGAATCAGGGCAGCTGCTGCAGTCTCAGGTGCAGGAAGTCAAGGAAGGCAGGGATGGAAGCCCGGGCGAGATACGAGGCATTTTTTATCACACCAGTGACCCGCTGGGGAACCTGCAAAAGAACTGTCGGTTCGGGGTGTTTGGTAAGGCGAGCAAGGCGATATCAAACCCTGTGTACAGCGACCCGATCCCGGTTGGGACGCAGGATCAGGTGGAAAAGGGCAAAGCTTATATTCTTTCTACTCTGGGTAACAATGAGATCCATAAATATGAGGTGCAGATCGAAAGAATCAAGCGGCAGAAGGAGCCTGATGACAAGAGTATGATCATTCGTGTGACAGATCCTGAACTGATTGAAGAAAGCGGCGGCATAGTACAGGGCATGAGTGGTTCGCCGATCATTCAGAATGGGCGGATCGTAGGTGCTGTGACCCATGTATTTGTCAATGATGCAAAACGAGGGTATGGTATTTTCATCCAGTGGATGCTGGAAGAATCCGCAGACTTGAAGTAGAGGACGGATGCGGCATATGTAACGGAGTGCAGGATACGGATCGGTAGAAGAGGATTTCGCTGAAAGGGCTGTTTCTTCCGCAAAATATGTGGTAGGCTTATTGTGATGTCGGATTATGTCGAATGCTGACCGAAGTTGTGTGTCATATGGGATTGGATCGGAAGATGAAAGTAGTTACAATATAGAAGTGTAAAAAAAACGTTGGGGAGGGAAGATCCATGAAGAAGATAACTTTGGGAATCGCTGATGATAATAAGGAGTTTTGCGAGATCTTGACGGATTATTTTGCAGACTTTGATGAAATCGAGGTTTCTTTCGTCTGTTATGACGGATTGAAAACAGTGGAGGGGATTCGGAGAAAACAACCGGATATTTTGATCCTCGATATGGTCATGCCGCATCTGGACGGTCTGGGTGTTCTGGAAACTATCAATGATATGGAACTGGAACAGTATCCGAGGATCATCGTGCTGTCTGCGGTCGGACAGGAGCAGATCACGCAGAAGGCTGTCAGTCTGGGTGCGGAGTATTACATAGTGAAGCCGTTTAATCTGGATGTTCTGATGAAACGTATCCATCAGATGGCGGGAAGTGAGGAACCGGATCAGGGAAAGATGCAGTTTGCCAGGGCGATTTTTGCCGGCAGAGAAACCGGGGAGGAACGTGATCTTGAAATCGAAATCACCAGTATCATCCATGAGGTCGGCGTTCCGGCGCATATCAAGGGATATCAGTATCTGCGGGATGCTATCGTGATGGTGGTTGAAGATATGGATCTGCTTGGAGCAGTCACCAAGGAATTGTATCCGGCCATCGCCAAGCAGAACAAGACGACGCCGAGCCGCGTGGAGAGGGCGATCCGTCATGCCATAGAGGTAGCATGGAACCGGGGACGTCTGGAAACCATCAACGACCTTTTCGGCTATACGGTTCAGCACGACAAGGGCAAGCCGACTAATTCGGAGTTCATTGCCATCATCGCTGACAAGCTGCGTCTGGAGCGAAAGATCGGCTAGGACTAGCATTTATGAGAGTTTACAGGTTTTCTGACAGCGATAGATCCGGGAAGATGATTTACAAAGATCTTGAATGATACTATAATAAGTCCATAGGGAGAGTGGCGTTATGACCAGCAGTGAAAGAACCGGAAATAAATACAGGATCTCGCCGGAGCTGTTTTCCAGAGATCTGGAAAGAGAGCGTGAATTTGGCATCAGTGACCTTCGGATCTATGGGTATGAAGCGGAAGCGGGAATGATGCGGATCGCCGGAGAAATCTTTGCAGAAAACGGTATTACGAGAGAACTGTGCCTCAGATGCCTTGTGATGGATCAGGCGGGAGATGTTTTGGCAGATGCGATCAATGAAGCGTACGGCGATGCTCTGGTGACCAGTCTGATCCTGCCGGAATTGTTTTTTAACGGGTTTCCTTTTGTGTTTGAGATCTACTATGAAGGAGCGAGGCGTCCTGCGCATATACGGATCATACCGGAAGAAGAGTATTGATCATGATGGGATCGGAGAACGTTAGGAAGAAGGGTGAGCATGAAAATCTGTCATAAAGAAAAGCAGGAACGGGAATATGGACTGGAAACGTTGAAAGTTTCTGCAAAGCAGCTTTCAAAGACAGGAAACTGCTGCATGCTGCAGGTGACAGGAGACTGTACAGGTGCAGTGTCGCAGACCTTGCTTCTGGTGTTTCAGGTGTATAACGATGACGGTGAAATGATCGGGGCGGATTTTAGTCAGGTGCTGCTGCCGGACACCGGCAGGGAGCATGCATTTGAAACTTTGATCGATCTGCCGTGTCAGGAGGCGGTATCCCTGATAGCAGTACAGGTGATCCCGGATCCGGGATCATGGATGATGTCAGATGTTGTTTCTAAGCTGCATGAATTACAAGTGCAGCCATCATCTGATGATGCAGCCGGAGCCGAGCATAGTCAGAGTCGGCCCCAGAGTTTGAAAGAATTTGCGGAAGACTGGGAAAACCGCTGGGCAGAATGGGAGTGGATGGATGACCATGGCCGTTAGAGAATCGCAGGCGGGTTGTTACAGCTGCGCCTGCAGGTAGCGGATAAACGCTTCTTCACGCCGATTCATCTGGTAGTAGCTGCGTTTCAGCATGACAATATCATAACTGTCAGGACAGTCGCGTATGGGGAGTTCGGCAATTCCGTATTGAGCCGAATCCACATACGTGTTTTTTTTAAGAATGGAAATGCTGTTGCTGGTCTGTACCACATCAAGAAGGCTGCCGCGATCGAACAGGTAGAGGATCTGCTGTCTGGGCTGAAGCTTAAGCAGACGGTGCTGTTCCGGATCCTGGTAGTCTTCAAAAAGAACCAGCGGATAAGCGTAGATCTCTTTCATAGTGACGCTTTCCTGATGTGCCAGAGGATGGTGCTTGGACATGAGGGCAACGGCAGGGACGCGTTCTTTCATAACGACTGCTTCCAGCTTGGTGTTTGCAGCACGTTCCTGATACATTTCACTCAGGGTATGAAAACAGTCGATGATCGCCAGACGGTACTGATTCTCATAGATACATTCGAAGTTCTGGCGAATACTGGTTTCGCGATAGGTATCGTGCGTTTCCGGGTGATCCTGCTCTTTGAAATCTACCAGGCTTTGAAGGATCTGAGCTGACCAGTTGCAGGTGATGGAGATGGTGTCGCCGATGCCGACACGCAGCGGGATCCCCTTTATTTTCTCCATTTCCGCCAGGATAGCCTTTGCAGACTGGATAAAAAGATAGCCTTCCGGGGTAGGAACGCTGCCGTTACTAGTACGTTTAAATATTGGATATCCAAGCTCATCCTCCAGGGATTTCAAGGCGGTGCTCAGGTTCGACTGAGACGTGTAAAGATTTTGCGCAGCCCTGTTAATAGAGCCGCAGCGCTCGATTTCGGCCACGTATAAAAAAGAATTTAGATTCATAACTGTTCTCCTGATATTATCTGACAAGGTGTAAATTTTGAAATGTGATAGTATATTTCGGAAACGACTGTTATATGGATAATCATATAACATATTAGAAAGCGAAATAACTACATCACCCTGTTCTTGTGCTACAATGAGAGCACCATATGGCGATCGACCAGGCATGAAGTGTCTGGATCAGCCTTTAGTCAAATTGTATACTACAATGAGGTCGTTTGCAAGAGCAAGCACATGAGTGTAAGTAAGGAGGATTTTTACTATGAATGTTAAACAGCCGGCAAGTGCATTATCGTCACCGCGTTTCTGCAATATGGGGACTTTCATGAGGATGCCAAGACTGGATTCTGCAGAGGGTCTGGATTTTGCTATCGCAGGAGCTCCATTTGATACAGCAAGCTCTTTCCGTTCCGGTTCCCGTTTCGGTCCGGCAGCGATCCGCAGCATTTCTGCCATGATGAAACCAAACAATGTTATTCTGCAGGTAAACATTATGGACAGTCTTAAAGGTGCTGATCTGGGAGACTTTAATGTAACGCCCGGGTATATCCATCCTACTTACGCAGCTATTGAGGAAGGCGTAAGCGCTATCTGTGATAAAGGTGCAGTTCCGATCATTTTAGGCGGTGACCATTCTATCACACTGGCAGAGCTGCGTGCTGTTGCCAAGAAACACGGCAAAGTAGCACTGGTTCACTTCGATTCTCACTCGGATCTTTGCGACGAGGTATTTGGACAGAAGTATAACCACGGAACGCCGTTCCGTCGTGCGCTGGAAGAAGGTCTGATCGATCCGGCTCACTCCATTCAGATCGGTATGAGAGGTTCCCTGTATGATCCGGACGAGCATAAGATGGCAGCGGAACTGGGCATGGAACTGATCCCTGCTCATAAAGTGCGTGAAATGGGATTCGATGCACTGATCAAGGAGATCCTCAACCGCGTTGGCGACACTCCTTGCTTCCTGACATTCGATATCGACTTCGTTGACCCGGCATATGCGCCTGGCACAGGCACACCGGAAGTAGGCGGATTCACTTCCTACGAATCCTTGAATCTGGTAAGAAGCATCAAGGATCTCAACTTCGTTGGATTTGATATCGTGGAGGTTCTGCCGGCATACGACACAGCTGGCGAAACGACCGCATATCTGGCAGCAAACATCGTATTCGAATATCTTTCGATCCTTGCTGCCAAGAAGCAGGCAAAATAAAGTGGCGTCTGCAAAACAAGAGAGGGAATTATGGAAAATTTAAATTTAGATGTTAAGGATCTGATTGATGATCCGGATATGCAGTCCGCGGAACTGGATGAAATAAAGCTGAGCAGAAGCAAGACGGTCAAGGGGCTGATCCTGTTTCTGGTATGCAGTATCATAGGCATCGTTGTATTCTTCGGATCTGTCACTCATGCCGATGGGAGTTCTGAAACGGTATTCAGCTTCCTGTACAACAGCTTTTTGAACCTGTTTGGACAGGGTGTGTACTGGATCCTGGTATTACTGATCGGACTGAACTTCATTCTGCACGTTTACTGTAAATATATCGATAAGGGAAAGCATTCAAATATATTGTTTGATGTGTACTCTAATGATAATGTGGTGCACACGGTGCTGTTTGCACTGGGATTCTTCTATGTGCTGGTGTACAGTCTCTGGCTGACGGCAGGCGTTGATGCACCGGAACTGATCGTTGGAGACATGACGGGCGGCAACGTGATCCCGCCGGTATGCAAGGGTGTATTCGGCATCATCATTATTGGAGCGATCTTCATGCCGTTCCTGCTGAACTATGGCGTTTTGGAAATCATTGGCGTTCTGCTGGAGCCTCTGATGCGTCCACTGTTTAAAGTTCCAGGCAAGGCCGCTCTCGATGCGACTGCTTCCTTCGTAAGTTCGTCTTCTCTGGGCGTTCTGATCACCAACCGTCTGTGGAAGAATAACGTATACACAGAAAAAGAAATGGTTGCTATTATGACCGGGTTCTCGGCAGTCAGCATTGGATTCGCCGGGCTGGTGATCGAGACTGCAGGATGCGGAAAAGATTTCGCAAAGATATATTTTATCAGCTTCATCATGGTATTCCTCGTTGAGATCATCATGGTGCGCATCCCGCCGATCCGCTGGAAGAAAGATGTGTTCTACAATGGTAAGGAACAGACTCCGGAAGATCGAAAGGGTGAAGCAAAATATACTTCCAAGACGATTCCGACAGGATGTCGGAGAGCGGTAAAGCGTGCTGCGATCGCAAGAGGAGTTCCTAAGGATATCGGTCTTAGCCTGAAGGACAGTGTTGTGATCATGCCGCAGGTGCTGACCATGATCTCAGCTATTGGTGTATCGGCCATGATCATCGCAGAATATACTCCGATCTTTACATGGCTCGGATACATATTCCAGCCGCTTCTCATGGTTTGTCAGGTGCCGGATGCTGCGGCCATCGCACCATCCATGCCTGTAGGACTCGCGGAAATGTTTCTGCCGGTTCTGGTCATGAACGGTACTGCTGCAACGGTAGCGATCAGCTATCAGGCTCGTGTATTCGTGTGCCTTGTTTCCATGGTACAGATCATCTTCTTCTCGGAGACAGCAACAGTCATGCTGGCTACCAAGTCGCCGATCAAGTTCTGGGAACTGCTGGTATGCTTCCTTGAAAGAACGATCGTAGCGATCCCGATGGCAGCTGTTGCTATTCACCTGCTTTTCTGATAGGTCACGGAAAAAATAGCAGGAACATAATGTAAAAAAACACAGCTCTTTGTTCGTTGAGAAATATGCGGACAGAGAGCTGTTCGTTTTTTGGAAAGGAAACGGCTGGTGAAAGCATGTGAAAAAAATCACAAATAGGGGTTGCATTCTGTATACACGAGTGTTATACTTTTAACAAAGTTAAGGAAAACGCATTTTCGAGAAGTTGGGAATTCTGGAAAACGGCCTTGACACAATACATTTTTCAACATATTGACAATATAATACTTATTGGTCTGATTAGAGAAAGGAGTCTGGTTATGGCAAGATTTACATTACCAAGAGACATTTATCATGGGGAAGGTGCACTGGAAGCACTGAAGAGCTTTACCGGAAAGAAAGCGATGATCTGCGTAGGGGGCGGATCGATGAAGCGATTTGGTTTCCTGGACAAGGTAGAAGCATACCTGAAGGAAGCAGGCATGGAAGTGAAACTGTTTGAAGGGATCGAACCGGATCCGTCGGTAGAGACCGTGATGCGCGGAGCTGAGGAAATGCTGAAATTCGAACCGGACTGGATCGTGGCTATCGGTGGAGGATCTCCGATCGATGCAGCGAAGGCTATGTGGATCAAATACGAATATCCGGATATCACATTCGAAGATATGTGTAAGGTGTTTGGTATTCCTCCACTTCGTAAGAAAGCTCATTTCTGTGCGATTTCTTCCACTTCGGGCACTGCAACAGAAGTAACGGCCTTTTCCATCATCACTGATTATGAAAAGGGCATCAAATATCCGATCGCTGATTTTGAGATCACGCCAGATGTGGCGATCGTAGATCCTGAACTGGCAGAGACTATGCCGCAGAAACTGGTGGCTCACACTGGTATGGATGCGATGACTCACGCGATCGAAGCTTATGTTTCCACTGCAAACTGCGACTTTACTGACCCGCTTGCACTTCACGCGATCGAGATGATCCAGACGGATCTGATTCCGTCATACAACGGCGATATGGAAAAACGTCATAGCATGCATCATGCACAGTGTCTGGCCGGCATGGCGTTCTCCAATGCACTGCTGGGGATCGTACACTCTATGGCACACAAGACAGGGGCTGCATTCGCAGATTACGGCGCACATATCATCCATGGTGCTGCCAACGCTATGTATCTGCCGAAGGTCATCGCATTTAATGCAAAGGATGAGACGGCGAAGAAGAGATACGGCAAGATTGCTGATTTCATGAAGCTGGGTGGATCTACCGATGAAGAAAAGGTTGATCTGCTGATCAAATATCTGCGCGGCATGAACGATGAGCTGAACATTCCGCACTGCATCAAGAACTACGGTGCTGACAGCTATCCGACGGAAGAAGGTTTTGTTCCGGAAGAAGTATTCCTGGAACGTCTGCCGGAAGTAGCAAAGAATGCCATCGGCGATGCCTGCACAGGTTCCAATCCGAGGATCCCGACGCAGGAAGAAATGGAAAAACTCCTCAAGTGCTGCTATTATGACACAGAAGTAGACTTTTAGGAGCACACAGAGTTCTTACAACTTAATCTGACAACTTAAACGGTATGAAAAAAGGATCGCGATATGCGGTCCTTTTTTCGTGGGCAACATTATTTACCGGCACGACTGTGGCGGGAAATCACCGCACCGGCAGCTGCTGCCGTCACTTTGCTGTATGCTGCATGGATCGCAGCCTGGGAGTGCAGGGCGAGCGTCCGGATCAGATCCTGTGCGAGAGGCTTGACTTCCTGCATCAGTTCGTTCAGGAAACAGTCCCGGGCAGGAAATCAGATCAGACGTGTTTTCCTGCAGAGGTGCTTCGGCAAAACCGGTGCACAGAACGCAGAGCTGAACTGGAACGGTGATCTTTTTTTCCATGGTGACGCAGATGCCGACGATCAGGTTGGCGGAAATTTCTCCGTTAGGACTGATGCAGAGATCTCTGCCGGCGTTGTTGGTTGCCAGGCGGCATGTGAAGCCGGAATTGCAAAGCTCTGTCAGACGCGGCAGAAAGGCGGAGCTGCCTGTGCTCGGCATACAGAGTTCAAAGAAATTGGTAAGTACCAGCGGATGGGAAGGACTTGCGATATTGACTTCAGCACAGCAGGTCATGCTGCTTTCCCGCCCGCAGCTGTCGCAGATGCAAAGATCCAGATAAACAATGATGTTTCCCCACATCCGGACATTCTGTGTACCGAAGATCGGCGTACCGCATCCTTCTTCATCACAGTGTGATGTGTCTGCGAAGATGATTTTTTCCGACGGGACTCCGTCAGGTCCGATGGTTTCCACGATCCCCCTGCAGTCGTTTAAAAAAGTCGCACCGGAAATGCCGGTTTCCATGTCGATGGTCAGGTTGTCACAGTCTTTTGCCTGAGAAGGATCGAAGATCTTTTTACAGCGGATCTCTTTGACCCGACTGATGGTGCAGCCACATGGCAGCGCCGGAGTAAACCGCAGATTCTGTACGGTTTTCATTCCGTTCATGTGGAATCGGACAGCATCGTAGACGCTCTGTACATAGATCGGGGTGGAGACAACATCCTCCAGATTACCGTTGAACGAACAGAGCGTGTTGGCATTGCAGCAGCCGCCGGATCCCGTGTTTGATGTACCAAGACAATTCATAAACTACCTCCTTATCATTCGCTGTAGTATATGAAGAAGCAGGGATCTGTGTTACAATGCTTTCAGGAAAAGGAGAACTTTCATGGAACGTTACGCAAAAGAGCAGCAGGTGCTGCGGAAACTGGAAGAAAACGGCTGGGAAGCCTGGTTTGTTGGCGGATGTGTCCGGGATGCACTGCGAGGTGAGCCATGCGATGACATCGACATCACAACCAATGCCACACCGCAAGAGGTCATGGCTGTTTTTGGTGCAGAAAATATCATCGAGACAGGGCTGGCTCACGGTACAGTGACGGTGAAGCCGCAGATGGCAGAAGTGACGACGTATCGGACAGAAGGAGCCTACACAGATCACCGTCATCCGGATCAGGTGACTTTCGTGCGGTCGCTGCGGGAGGATCTAAAACGTCGGGATTTTACCATCAATGCTATGGCGATGGACTGCCGGGGCATTCTGGCAGATCCTTTTGGCGGCCGGGAAGATTTAAAAAACGGTGTGATCCGGGCAGTCGGTGATCCGGCGGAGCGGTTCGACGAGGATCCTCTGCGGATCCTGCGGGCCTTAAGGTTTGCTTCTGTTCTGGGGTTTGCCGTGGAAGAGGGTACTGCAAAGGCTCTGCATGCGCAGCGGCATCTCCTGAAATGTATTTCGGCGGAACGCATTTATAAGGAGTTCTGCAAAACGCTTTTGGGCAGGGATGCTGCAAAGATCCTGCGGGAGTATTTTGACGTATGGTGTGTGGTGATCCCGGAGCTCACACCGCTTGATGGTTTTGTGCAGAACAATCCTCATCATGATTTTGACGTGATTGAGCATACGCTGCAAACGGTGAAGGCAGCAGCAAAGCTGGCTGATGATGCGGGACTGGCGCCAAAAGACAAATTGGATCTGGAGATGACCATGCTGTTTCATGACATAGGGAAACCGGAAGTGTACTTTGAGGACGGGGACGGTATCGGTCATTTTTATGGTCACGAAAGTGTAAGCAGTGACATTTGCAGGCGGATCCTGCAGAGACTGAAAGCAGACGGAGAGACGATCCGAAGAGTCGGCCTGCTGGTAAAGCAGCATGGCATAGAATGGAAGGATGATCGGCACTTTTTAAAGCGGCGGCTGCAAAGGTTTGGTGTGGAAAACTGCCGCATGATGCTCATGATCCGGACCGCCGATCTGAGCGGACAGTATGAAAAGAGCGAAGAAGGCGGCTTGCCGCGCTGGCGCAGCCAGCTTTGCAGGATCGAAGAGGGGATCGATATGATCCTAAAGGAGCAGATGTGTTTTTCGCGAAGCTCTCTGGCGATCGATGGACGAGATCTGATGGCAGATGGCTG
>NZ_JACRWC010000070.1 GCF_014306095.1 Lentihominibacter faecis | reverse complement strand
CGCTCGTCGGCAGCGTCAGATGTGTATAAGAGACAGTGCGTGCATCCGTCATAACAGCAGATCCTCTCGCAGCAGGACCTCCGCAAAATGTTTCCGCAGTCTTTTCATCCAAAACACCAATACCTTCCAGACGTCTGCATATCGATGCATCTTCTTTCATCAGAAGCGTTAGTGTCTGGATCCTTTCCCGAAGATTCTCTATGGTGTTGTGGATATCCTCCAGCTGCTGCGTGGAAATATCTTTCTTCATGCCGCCCACTTTGCAGAGAGAAAGCATGATACGGTTACCGGAAATACGATCAAACATCGTAAGTACCGGCTCTCTCACAGATAAAAATCCCATCGCCAGACTCTCAAATCCGATCCGTTCTGCCACGGAAGACAACCAGTACAGGTGACTCTGCACCCGAGACAGTTCCATCAAAATAATTCTCAGATATTCCGCACGTGCAGGCACCTCGATCTTCGATGCTTTCTCCACAGCCATGCAGAATCCCAGACTATGACCGAAACTGCTTGTTCCAGTCATCCGCTCAGCAACATATACCATCTGCCTGTAATCGCGCTGTTCTGTCAGAGCCTCCATATCACCATGGATCCTCTCTGCGGAATACGAAATATCAGCCACATCGTAAAAATCATGCAGATGCTCCTCTGCCACATGCTTGAATTTTACGCCACAGTCCCGCGCGATATCCAGTTCCGCATCAAATGCAGTCCAGAAAACAAACGTAATGCTGTCTACCGTCTGCTCTTCTGCGACCACCATTTTCAGATTAAGAAGTTTGGCAGTATTTTCAAAGGTGTAAATGATTTCTATTCCATCGTCCAGCCGGTCTGCACAGGCCTGACAAAATCTCCATCCATCTTCCTTAAGCGTTTTGACTTCATCCAGAAGGTCACATGCTTCTATCGAAAGGAATGAGCCGGAACTTCCGGATATTTCTGTTCTACTCTTCATCATCCTGTTCCTCCTCTGTCACATCCTCAGGCTTCTCCTCGATTTTCTCCTGCTCGTCCTTTGCAGGATCTTCTACAGCAACGGGCTCCTCCAGAGTCTCCGGCTTTTCAAAACATTTCAGTATCCCGTCTATAATGATCTCAGGACGTGCCGCACACCCTGGCACATAGAGATCGACCGGGAGCACCTGATCTGCTCCGCACACCACATCTCCACAGCCCTCGAAGATCCCGCCGGAGCATGCACATGCACCAACGGCAACAACAGCCTTCGGCTCTGCCATATTCTCGTACAGATGTACCAGATAATCACGATTTTCTTCCTCTACGATCCCGGTAATCAACAGTACGTCGGCATGCTTCGGATTATCTGTTTTGCGAACGCCATATTGTTCCACATCGAATTTAGGTGAGAAACATGCCTGCACTTCCATCCCGCATCCACTGCATCCAGAACCGTCAAAATGAAGGATCCACGGATTTTTTTCTACATACGACACATTGTCACCTCCCTAAATCATAACATACAGCAGGAAGAGATTTGCAGCCCCCAGGACAGCAGCTGTTCCCCATGCTATTTTAACAACAAACTCCCATTTGCTGCTTGCCGAACAATTATTGATAAACACGCGCAGGAAATATACAAGTATTGCCACTACAGCACCTACTACATGACCCCAGATCGTGCCATTGCTGAAAAAGAGGAATACGAATCCCAGCATCAGGATGGTTTCGTACCAGTTAGCCACTTCCATCGCGGCCAGCGTCTTTCCAGAAAATGCCTCCGTGATCCCCTTGATACGCTTCCCTGCCGGATCAGAAGAAAAACTGAGGTCGAACGGGGAAGTCCTAGACTTTATGGTGTAAATCAGCAGGAATCCTGCAAAGATCCCGATCAGTGGCAGGAACGGCATTGAAGATCCGATCATGATATCGCGAACCTCCATACTTCCGCAATACATTGAAAAACCTGCCGCCATAAACAGAACCATAGGGCAGTACGCCATCATCCTCATCAATTCATAATCTGCACCCATATGCGCATGCACTGAATTGGATACATAGGCAGCCACCACCAGGAACACATCGGCAGCAAGCAGTGCTAAAATCACAAACAGCAGATTTGCTCCTGCGAAGAATGCAACTCCGGCAACGATTTCAAAAAACACAAACGCCCGTACATAGTAGTCGTGCAAATACCGATCTTCCTCGGAGGTTTTTTCGCGCAGTTTTTTCACATCACGAAACGGCTGCATCATCGATGCACCTCTCTTTGCCTGCAACCCGGATGAGAAACGGCGCCCCATCCCGGTCAGCAGTCCTCCGGCAAAAGGAGCCAGGATGAGATACGCAACTGCGGATATCACGATTTTCAGAATCATTATCATGCTGCACCTCCCAACAATCTTACAAGGGTGCCGATCATAAAGCCAAGACTTATTATAATGCTGATCGCGGACAAAATCCCTCCGATCAGGATCGTCTTCTTTTCAAAAATTCTCGTATCTACAGCATGACGAATATCGCACGCTTCACACTGCACACCTTCTGTCGGTTCCGGTAAAACATACTTTTTCCTGCCGCCATAAAACACCCCGCAAAGGATCACGAGAAAAACGATAACAATCAGTCCCATGAGACTGTCCACCAGATTTCCCGCTGCAGACACACCTCCAAAAGCAATCTCCAGATACGGCATAACGCCAAACATAGATATCAGCGGGAACACTATACACAGAAATACCGTCAGCGCTACCAGAAGCTTTACAGGTCGCGTCAGCGAAGTCTCTCCCGCATCCAGCTCCGGCTCTGCTGCAGTCAATGTCAGCTGCCCCATACATTTTGCAAGATAAAAGATCGCTGCTCCCGCACCAAAACAAAGAGCTGCAAACAAAAGAATATTTCCTGATTCTGCGAACTCAGAAAGTGAATTGTATCGCATGATCAGCAGTTCAAAGTTCGCCATGAATAATGCTGCGGTTCCTGTCAGCATGCATGCTGACAGCTTTGGTCTTCCTGTAAACAATTCCCGTATTGAAAGATCCTGTCTTCCATCGTATTTTTCATGATCAAGTGCAGCAGTCCCTGCACTTGCCAACATTAACGCTTTAGAGACACCATGAAGCAACAGCAGTAGAATCCCTGCCGCTACGGCTTCTGCTGATCCGATCCCGCCACAGGCCACGATCAGGCCCATAGATGCTACAGTAGAGCATGATACGGTCTTTGCCGCCTCAGGTCGAAACACTGCCACCAGTGACGCGGCAAGGAAGGTGATCCCTCCTACCATCATCGTCATGATTCCTGCAAAATTTTCTGTGCCGAGTACCGGTGCCAGCTTCAAAATCAGAAAAACGCCTGCATTTGCACTCGTTACACAGCTGATCACTGCGATTGCCGGCGACGTGAAATCTTCTCCACGGATCAGCCAGCCGGAAAACGGGATCTGCATAGCAAGGATCAATCCAGCCAGAACAATAAAAATCGCCGGGATCGCGACCATATCACCATAGAGAGATCCTATTTTCATTACAACATTCAATTCCAGCGTTCCAAACACCTGTCCTAAGATCAGGATCCCTGCAGTCAGTGCCAGTCCGCCGAACAGATTCCACGTCAAATAATGAAATGCTGCCCTCAAAGCACCTGCAGTACCTGCATAACCAATCAGCACGAACGATGTCACTATGATGATCTCCCACACAAGATAGATCCACAGCAGATTATTAAAGATCACAAGCCCCATCATAGCTGCAATGCCAAAAAAGATCACTGCAAAAAACACATTTCTTCTATCCTTCAGTTCTGGATATTTCTGATGGAACCTGTCCATATACCGATTTCCGTAACAACAGATCAAACCGCCTGTAATTGATATGAAAATCATGAGGATCATTGAAAATCGATCCACATATAAATTATGCTCTACTTTAATTCCTGTTCCCTGAATCAGCTCAAAGACAGCAAGGGCTGCCACCTGAACAAAAGCAAATAAGGGAGCCGCATATCTTCTGTGGCGCAATCCTTCATAAATCAGATAAATCGCAATCACTGCCGCAATACCGATCACGACATAGTTTACGAATCCAAAATGGAATTTGAAGAACTTCTCTCCAGAAGGAAAATACAATACCACTGCAGCAATGGATGCCGCAGTCATTGCGATCGATGCGAACGCCATGACCCCATTTCTGGTCTTATCCCCCTTAGTTACTAAAAGAATCAAGGCAATGATTACAGGAAACGCTGTAAGAGAAATAATAATGCCCATGAAATCCTCCTAATAATAGCATTGAAATATTTGTCTAGTTTATATTATATCTTCATGCATATCCAGAATCAAGTCAAAAGAAAACAACATTTTCAAAATCATTTCGGCAGCAGCAGACTATCTTCGAGGACGCTACACCAGTTGAAAATAAAGTAATAGCGCAGCAACTCCCGGAACCCCGCAAACCCCTGCAATCAGCGAGTTTACAGGATTTATCGGCAAAAACAGGCCCATTGTATCTCCGAAAATCCGAATTAAAACCAGGAACACCCCTCCTGCCAGACTGCAGATTAAAAGTTTCAGTATGAATTTAAGGGGGACAAACAGCAGTCTCCCGCAAAAGTATAACAGTAACATCCCAGCTGTGTATGCTAAAAAAACACTGGTTTCCATTCCCAGATCCATTCTGCCGCTCCTTTCTCCGCAGCACACCGCAGCACGCCAGTCGGCATAACCGGTCGTCATAATATAAAAAAGAGATGACCATACAATCACCTCTTTACTATATTCTTTTTTTCTCCGGTTTATGCGACCTCAAAGCTGCCTTCTTCCTTCCATCGCTTTAAGGAGCGTCACTTCATCCGCGTATTCCAGATCGCCACCCACCGGAATACCGTGAGCGATCCGGCTCACCTTGATCCCGGAAGGCTTGATCAGTCTGGCGATATACATAGCAGTTGCTTCCCCTTCTATATTAGGGTTTGTGGCAATGATCAATTCTTTTACCGCTTCATCATGCAATCTTGGTATAAGGCTTTTTAAATTGATATCGTCCGGTCCGATGCCGTCCATAGGTGATATCGCACCGTGCAGCACATGGTAATAACCTCGGTACTCTCTGATTTTTTCCATAGCAGCAACATCTCTCGGATTCTCCACAACACAAATCGTGCTTTTATCCCTTGTGTCATCAGAACAGATCGCACAAGGATCCTGATCTGTCAAATTTCCACACACAGAACAATACGTCATCGCGGTCTTCGCATTGCGAACCGCATCCGCCAGAGCAAAAGCATCTTTATCATCCATGGAAAGGATATGAAATGCAAGGCGCTGCGCTGTTTTCCCGCCAATGCCCGGAAGCTTTGAAAGTTCATTGATCAGCTTATTTAAAGGTTTCGCATACTGATACTGTCTCATAGCCGTTTAGAGTCCCGGAATCCCCAGTCCGGCAGTCAGCTTGCTCATTTCATTCTGCGAGATCTCTTCCATCTGGCGCAGCGCTTCATTTGTTGCTACCATGATCAGATCCTGCAACATTTCCGCATCATCAGGATCGATAACTTCCGGTTTGATCTGAATGTCCTTGATTTCTTTTTTCCCCGATACAGTTACTGTCACCGCACCGCCGCCGGATGTCGCTGTCGCCTCCATCTCATTGATCTCAGCCTGAAGTTCATCCATCTTTCTCTGCATCTGCTGCATTTGCTGCATCTGCTTCTGCATATTTCCTGCACCCGGTGCCTTTGGTCTCTTACCGGCTTTCATTCCTTTTCCCATTTTAGTACCTCCAACTATAATCTTACTTTATCTCTACATTGACTCCCAGAAGTTTCTCTGCTTCCTGGGCAATATCCTCCATTGATGCTTCCGATTCCATCGAAGCAGCTCCTGCTCCCGTTTCTGCGATCTTCATACTGCGCTTTTTACCGGTATGCCTTTCCATCAAAGTTTCCAGAAGTTCCCGATTTCTCTCTGCATAAGCCTTCACATGTCCTGAGCGAACAGTCACCGTAAACGAATGCTCTTCGATAGACGTCAGCGCAGCACCGCTCCCAACAATATAAAAGCTTCCCTTCGACGCCTCTCCATCTTCAAATACAGCTTTCCAGATCCGATCATAATCTTTAGGTTCCGGCGCAGCTTTATTCCCGTCCTCGTCTGGTGCATGACCTATTTCCGAGACTGATGATTCACCAGGGCTCCCTGACGTTGCATTCTGCAAAGGCGATCCAGCCGGCTTTCCGTAGTATCCCTGAGAACCTGCAGGTTCTGACGATATCATACGTTCTGAAGTCATTCCCATAATCGGAGTACGTCCGGCAGATACAGAAGATAACTTTACAATAGCCAGTTCAAGCAGTATCCGGGGCTGTGTAGACCATTTTGCTTCATTAATGGTTCTGGAAAGTTCCAGAATTCCCTGATTGATCTCAGTAAGCTCGATGGTTTCGCTCTGCCTTCGAATACGATCGATGTTCTCCACAGACATATTGATGATCTCCTGCGGATTTTTTATGAACTTGGTCATCAGCAGATTTCTATAGTGATTCACCCAGTCACGCATAAACTGCCTGACATCTTTCCCATCCGCCAATGCCTGTGCTACCAATACGATCGCATCCGATGTGCGCTTTTTTCGAATAAGATCCGTCAGCTCCACAAAGGTTTCTTCTCCCGACGCACCCAGGAATTCCAGGACATCTGATGCGTCCACTTTCGTATCTCCTCCAGAAATACACTGATCCAGAATGCTCAGTCCGTCTCGAACCGACCCGTCTGCATTAGCTGCAATGATACGCAGTGCACTGTCAGAAACCTGAATACCTTTTTTCTGACAGATTTCCGACATGCCACCAATCAGTACATTTTCCGGCACTCGTTTAAAATCTAGCCGCATACACCTTGAAAGGATCGTGGCAGGAAGTTTGTGGGGTTCTGTCGTCGCTAAAATAAAGACAACATATTCCGGCGGTTCTTCCAGCGTCTTTAACAATGCGTTGAAAGCTCCTGTAGAAAGCATGTGAACTTCATCTATGATGTACACTTTTTTTCGACCGGCTGCCGGCGGGTATTTTACACTTTCCCGCAGTTCCCTGATGTTATCGACGCCATTATTAGACGCCGCATCGATTTCGATCACATCAAGAAAAGTTCCCTCTTTGATCTCACGACACACACTGCACTGCCCGCAGGGGCGATCTCCTTCAGACAAACAGTTCAGGCCCTTTGCCAGGATCCTTGCCGTTGTAGTCTTTCCTGTCCCTCGCGTTCCGCAAAACAAATATGCATGACTTGTCGTGTCCGTTTGTATTTGATTTTTCAGGATCCTCACAATATGATCCTGTCCCAGGATCTCATCAAAGACCTCAGGCCTGTATGCCCGATACAATGCTGTATACATCTTCGCCTCCCGATTGCTGATAAAACAAATTGCCCTTTGAAAGCTCCGCAGGCGTAGGAGAAGGCTGATCTGCGGCACATAAGAGCTTCCGCTTATTGCTGCTTCCTTCCGGACCTGACAAGGTTCACGGCGTCCTATTGCGCAGGACCCAAACCATGCAAGCGAAGCCATCAAAAGGCAATTCATACTGTTTTATTATATTCGTTTTACAGAGAGCCGTCAAGGGGTAATTCATCCATGACAGTGTGCCCATGCACTGATCTGACGCCTCAGGAAATCCAAATATTCGCACGTTTCTCTTACCTGCAGCTCAAATACCACAATCGGTTTTTCTCTTCTGCAGTATATCTGCTGATTCCTGTAGATATCACTTCCAGGTCCGCAGACCACATCCTGCCACTGGGCTTCATACAGATTCATCATCGCCAGGAATTTATCCAGCGGAGGATATGATATCCCGTTTTCATACTTGTAAATAGCCTGAACAGATCCCAAATCCAAATAATGCATGACTTCTTTTACAGATAATCCACTTCTTTCACGGAGTATTCTTAAATTCCTGCCGATTAATTTCATGTTATACTCTGTCCTGTCAAACATTATACTCTCCTTTTTAACTGCAAAGTTTCTGCAGCTGCACGCTGTGCTCCTGAATAACGTCTTTCATAACGCTGATGTCTTCCTCCATTTTTTTCTGGCGTTCAACACTTTCGGAATACCGTTCAAAAGTTTTCAAATAGCAGTCTTCTATCGTCTTTAACCGTGGCGAAATATCCGTGTTTAAAATAGTGTGGATCTCGTCAAATCCCCGGTGCATTTCCTCACGCAAACTACTGATATTATTATCGATCTTGTCATCAAGGCGTCGAATCTCAGAATGCATCTCCTCACGCAGACCTGAAATCTCAAAGTGCATCTCCTCACGCAGACCATCGATTTTAGTATCGATCTTATTATCCAGCCGACTGATCTCAGTTCTCATTTCCTCACGCAAATCTCCAATAAGCTGATACATCTCCGTGCGAAGCCCTTCGATCTTTTCATTCATATCCTGCCGCAGTCCATTAAATTTATTATTTAATCCCTCAAAATCCTTATGCAGCCGATTTAAATCCTCCCGTACCGGCTTCAATCCCTGATCCAGCAGTTCCGATAATACTGTAATATCCTGTTTCGTTAACATAGTGTTCCCCTTTCTTTTATTGTTTGACATATTTTACCATGCCCCATGCCGATTGTCAATATTTTCCTCTCGCATTTCTTACAAAAGTTCCTGTCTCTATTATACTGCCCTCTCTGACACTTGTCATTGACGGCGTAGTTGAATTTATCACGCCTAAAAGAAAAACGCACCGGGAAAGGATGCGTTTTTCATAGATCGTTCTATAAGTATTTCTGTATTAATAATATCTTTTTAAGCGGTTAAAACGTTATTCGTCCAGGCTCATAGTAACGGATTTCTTGAATCCTTTGGTTACGATTGCCAGCCAGACGATTCCTATCACCAGCCAGATGATTCCGTAAATGATAGATGTACCACTCAGGTTGATCAACATATACATGGTGTATATTGCACCTACCAGCGGAACCAGCAGATGGCGGAAGAAGTCTCCTGCTGTTCTCTGCTTATTCTTCACATAATAGTGTCCAATTACAGATACGTTAACAAAGGTAAAGCCAAGCAGTGCTCCGAAGTTGATCAGACAGGATGCAATCGTCAGCGAGAAGAACAGCGCCGTCAGACCAAATGCTCCCATGATCAGTATATTATAGGACGGAACGTGGAATTTCGGGTTGATATATCCAAAACATTTCTTTGGCAGCAGACCATCTCTTCCCATACCATACAGAACTCTGGAAGCAGATGCAACAGCATTGATAGAAGCTGCGATACAGCCTACTACATAAGCTGCGATAAAGAAATAACTCATCCCGGCATTAGCTACGTGTGCGATTACTTCTACAGCACCACCATCCAGGTTTTCAATTTCATTCCATGCTGTCGGCCATGCTGCCTGTAACAGATACGTAAAGATGACATACATAGCACCTACACCAATACAGCAGATCATAAGTGCCTTTGGAATATTTTTCTTCGGCTCAATAGCTTCTTCGCCCAGAGCTGCAATACCATCAAATCCCAGATATGCCAGGCAAACGATAGCGGCACCTGAAGCAATGCCCTTTACTCCACCCATATTGGCGAATTCTTCAGAATTATAAAATGCACTCATGTTAAGGGCAAGATCATGACCTGTGATATAACGAACGGTCATAATCAATAATACTACTAAGAAAATCAATTGAATGATAACAACAACATTGTTGAAAATATCTGCAACTCTGATTCCCAACAGGTTTGCACCAGTTACAATCACTGTAAAAAGTACAACCCATACCCAGAGAGGTATGCTCGGAAGTGCAGCCTGCATAAAAATAGCGGATGCCAGATAATTCAACATTGGCAGGAACATATATCCCAGCACGATTGTCCATCCCGCAATAAACCCAATATACGGATTAAATGTTTCTGTTGCATATGCATATACAGATCCAGATGAAGGAAATGCCTTAGACATCCTGCAATAGCTATATGCTGTGAATACCATGCACAGAGTTGCTACTACATATGTCATGGATACATGTCCATGAGTCGTGTTGGTTACGATTCCGTATGTTGTAAAGAATGCGAGCGGAATGATAAATGCGATTCCATAAAAAACAAGTGATCTAAGGGTCAAAACTCTCGCTAGTTCTGCCGGTGCAGAACCATTCGATCCATTCTGGTTACTCATAATTACCTCCTTGATTACTGCAAATAACTGCTACATATAAGTTCATTTCAGATGTTATCCGATTTCATCAAACATTTTCTTGTAAATAGATGGTCTGTAATCTGGACCGCCACCCCAAGGATTGTCCACACACTGATGCCGATTAGCCAGGGAAAGATCCAGCGTGCCAATCAGAACTTTAACCTGCTGATCATTGACATCTCCAATATATGTGGTTACTTCAACTTCTTCAAAAGCATTAGTCTTAGGTCCAACAACCATGCTTCCTCCTCCACCATAGCATCCAGCAGCATCCCATCCAGTAATATTAGATGTTGCTACATAAATAGAGCTAGTCAGAACCAGATATTCTAAATGTGGCTGATAACATCTTACCCAGGCATTTCTACTACCATCATTTGGTACTTCCTCAGCAGAGAATGTTGGATTCAAATGCAGTCTGGCTCCTTTCCATGCATAATACCTTGCCAACTCTGGAAATTGGTAGTTGTCATAGCAGATTGCCAATGAAATCGGGCCCCATTTCGTATCAAACATAAATGGAGTTTCACCACGTTTACACCACATGTTTTCCGTTCCATATGGGTGGATTTTCTGATACGATCCAATCAACCCTTCTGGTCCAAGAACTACAGCTGAGTTATAGATATCTGTATCCTCTTCATGCAGCTTTTCCGACATACCAAAGATTATGTAGATACCTTCTTCCTTTGCAACCTGTTCCATTGCTTTTGTTGACGGACCATTTACGGTTTCCGTTACACGAATTTTTTCTTCCTGCGAAATGGATTCATCAATAAACATTCCGTAGCCCATCAATGCCATCTCCGGGAAAAGAATCAGATCCGCTCCTCTTCTGGCCGCTGCACGGGACATGTCCATCATTCTTCTCAGATTGACTTCCTTTTCTCCCGAAGCAACTTTAAAATTAACTACGGCAATATTTATAATGTCACTTTCATATGCCATCTTTTTACCTCCTTCTTAATAGATTTTTAAGTGCTGTGTATAACACAATATGAATATCAGCTACTTGCCGATAATTATGAGCAACTTCTGTCTCTTATACACATCT
>NZ_JACRWC010000119.1 GCF_014306095.1 Lentihominibacter faecis | reverse complement strand
ATTCTGGAAGAACAGGCAGTCTCCCGGATTTCCGGTAAAGATCCGACCGTCCTTTTCCACCGTTAACGTACCGTCTACGACGTAATAAATTTCCTGACAGGCAACATCCCAAGGGAAGCTGCAGTTTTCAATCGTCATGAATCCGGCATTCATTGCCGATCCATCGTCTGCACCGATCAGTTCATTGTAAAATACTTTGTCTGCAGGATTTCCTGTATCCAGCGGTTCCCACTTGGCTGTATTGCTGCGAACCAGCTTTACAAAACCGTTTCCGTCGCTTTCGGATACATAAGGAACGTCCTGACCGATGGAATTCATTACGCTTCCCAGCATGCCTTTATCCATCAGCGTCTTGAGCGCCTTGTAGATCAGCTCGCTGTCGATTCCGCCTGCTGCCGCCGGAGCGCATGCGTGCGCATCCTGTGCCGGTGCTGCTTCACACGGCTGCGCGCTGCAGCATTCTGCCTGCGGTTCGCCAACCTTGAATTCGATGTCAGCTACCGCTGCAGCATCCTTTGCGGATGGCGTAATGAGCGTGTCTGCGTCGATGTACATTACTTTATGACCCTGCTGTGCACAAGCTTCAACTTCCTTTGCACAAATCAGTCGTTTCATGTGTCCACATCCTTTCATCTATCGCACTGCTTCAAGTAATAAATTGTTATCTATGATAATACACATCTTACAGAAGAGATGGTACTAACAGTTCTGACGGCGAAGGGATGACTTCCGAATTTACCAGAAGACCCTTCTCCTGTGCGATGGCTTCGCCTGCATCAGTTCCGGCCTTGACTGCTGCCACATCACCTGTGTAGGTGAAGTATGCCTTGCCGCCCAGTCCGTTACCGAGACGAAGTTCGATCGCCTGCAGCTCTGCTGCTTTTAAAATCTGATCTGCACAGATGATCATTGTTGCCAGGGAGAAAGATTCCATGATCCCGATCGCCTGTACGCGGTCCGGCATCGTTGCTCCTGTGATCGCCGGGAATACTCCGGGATCTACATTAGGAATTACGATGGAATCTACAAAGAACTCCTCCGCCATCCGTTCACCGATGCGGACAGAATCTTCAACGGCTGCCACATCACCGTGAACGATGGCGATGTACTTGCCCGGACATGTCGATGCTGCCGTTACGATTTCTACTTCAGAAATCTTGACCATCTGGTCTGCAGCGTAAATGCCTCTGGCGATGCTGTTGAATTCAACCATTCCTATTGCTCTCTGCATCTTAATTCCTCCTTATCTCAATATAGTCTGCCGTCACTTCGCTGACCGTGCCGCTGATACTTGTATGGATCGCTGCCCCAAGGCTGCCTTCCGGTATCTGCCCGATCATCTGTCCGGCCTGCACCTGCTGTCCGACACTTACTACCGGAGCTGCCGGCGCACCCACATGCTGTCTTGTGGAAATGCGGATCACTGCCGGTGAGAACTCCATGTCCGTCATCGGCGCCGGGAGATCGAAATCGCGAAGTCCCAGTCTTGCGATCAGCCGCTTGCTCGGAACCAGACGGTACGGACGAATCGAACGCGGTTCGAACTCCGTCTTTTCCGGCTTATATTTGATCTTCTGTTCTGCCAGTTTTTCTTTAAAGTACAGGTTCGCCATCCTAGGATGGAGACCTGCCGGACAGGCGAAAAGTTCACACATATTGCACTGACAGCAAAGCTGTGCAATTTTCTGTCCTTCCAGGTCATCGATCTTATAGTTGAGAACTCTCATCATCTTATGCGGCTGCATGTTGTGTCCCAGAAGATAACGCGGACACATGTCCGTGCACATCCGGCACTGTTCACAAGTCGCTTTGTTGACTCTTCTCGCCTGTTCCATCGTGACCGATTTCTTACGGATCAGGAAATGGCTTTTTTTCAGGATCACGAAGCCTTTGTTCTTCTTCGTGATGAATCCGCCGATATCCGTCTTCACAGGTCCCATCATAGGACCGCCGTCGATGACTGCATAGTCGGTGAAATCTTCGATTCCCGAAAGTTTCAGCACATCCATGACCGGTGTTCCAACAGGAACTTTTACTGTCACCCGGTTTGGTACATCGCCTGTTACAGTGATGTACTTCTCCGTTACCGGAATTCCCTGGGAAGCCTTATAGATATTAAGTGCTGTCTCTGAGTTGACTACAACACATCCTACCATGATCGGGATCCCTGTTTCCGGAACGACTCTTCCGGTCAGCTGGTATACCAGCACCTGCTCGTCACCTGCCGGATATACGTCAGGAAGTTCTCCCACCTCCACGTATCCATCCAGCTGGAGAGCTTTGATCCGTTCTTTAAGAAGTTCGATGACTTCTCCATGTTTACTCTTGATACCGATGATCGCTTTTTTCGCGTTTACCAGTCTGCCGGCTTCTGCAAAACCCTTGATGATCTCATCCGGGTAAATTGCCATCAGCTGCTGGTCAACGCGCAGCAGCGGTTCACATTCCGCTCCGTTCATCAGTATGTATTCTGCCTCTGATGTGAGTTTTGCATGGGTAGGAAAACCTGCTCCACCCGCACCAATGATTCCGGCATCTTTTATCTGATCTAAAAGATTCATCCTCATACCTCACTTCATCATTCAAATTCACAATCTTCGTCGATGATTCCAACTACGACGGCATCGACCGGCATATTGTCATCGCCCAGCATTCTTCTGGCAGAAGAACCGGTCGTTACAACAACTCTGTCGCCGATTCCTGCACTGATAATGTCAACAACGATGATTTTCTTGCCTGTATCCGTACCGCCTCCGATGATTTCAGCCTGCATCAGTTTCAGGCCGTTGAGGGATTCTGCTTTTCTTGTGGACCAGATATGATCCGTTAATCTAGCTGTAATCATAAGTACTTGCTTCCTCCTTCCGCTTCCTGTTTGATCTGTGCAAGTGCTGACTCTACAGACGCTGTATCGCCGAAGATCGCCAGCAGTATCATATTCTGCGGGCAGCTTCCCCGAATATCCTCTACGGTTACGCCAACCGTTTTTTCTGCGATATCCGCAGCGACAACCATTTCGATCATCCTGCCCTGTACCAGACCAATGGCATCTATCAGCGGCGGAACCTCTGATTTCAGAGATCCTTTCCGGCGCATCAGGATGTCCACAGTGCCCGGTGATGGTGATTTTATGATTCTAATCTCCACGTCAGCGCCTCCTGTCTACATCTCTTCCTGTTTGCAGCTCAGTGCAATACCGAGCGGCGTTACAAACATCGGATTGTGTGGTTTATGGGTATATACCCCTGTCTTCTTTTCGATCATATCTTCGATCCCTGTGAAGCAGCAGGTACCACCGACCAGTGAAATTTCATCGACCTGATGTCCTTTAATGTGATTGCTGATGATCGAAGATACCTTGTCTACCACCGGTTTGATGACCGGTGCCAGTTCCTTGTGATGAGATTCGTCTCTCTTGAAAACTTCCGCTTCCTGAAAAGACTTCCCATAAGCTCCTGCGATCACCAGTGAAAAATGAGTACCGCCGGTAGGCTCATCTGCGATATACACCACTTCTCCATCCTTTAAGATGGAAATACCGGTCGTACCGCCGCCGATATCTACCACAGCTCCATTTTTCATCTGAAGCACCTGGTTGGCAGCCGTTGATTCATCCAGCAGATTCGTACATTCGAATCCGGCTCCCTGGATCACGTTCTTGACTGCACCCGAGTCTAAAAGATCCGTTCCCGGCGGGATCGCTCCTGCCGCATAGATCAGCTCGGTGTCCAGCTGCTCTTCGATCTGCTCCTTCAGTTCTCTTACGATCTGAACGGCACCGATATAATCCACTACCATGCCGTCCCGGACTACGTCCGCATAACGATATGCGCCTGCTACCGGTCTTTTGTTCTCATCCAGAACCGCGATCACTACACACGCGGTTCCCAGATCGACTCCGGTATAGTACACAGAAGATTTTTCGCGAACAGGATGTTCGATTACCTTTTCAAAGTCTTCTACCATCTTGTCACAGTATTCGAACGCTACGCTTTTCTCTGACATTCTTTACCTCCCATCGCACCGCATATCATCTGCGATATCGTATTGATGATCTCGTTGAGTCTGGCTTCCAGAGTCTGACACAGCTTCTCATCTGCGATCAGTTCCTGTGCATCGAGACTGAAACATTCCAGTTCGCTGCGCAGTCTGTCCAGCAAGAGCATCTCTCTGCCCTTTGGCATCTGCATGTGAAACTCAGTGATCTCAAAACAGTCGCCGATGCACTGGGAAAAGTTTTCCCCGTTCATCCCGGTACATGCATTGCACACAAGTCCCACAGCCTCACATTTTCCCTCAGATACACTTCCGAGTGCGGCAAACTGCCGGGAGAGCCCCGTCAGCTGCTGAGAAAGGCACAGATCCGTATCCAGCAGGTCTCTTGCTGTCAGGAGGAAAAGAGAATGCAGCGCTTTCATCCTGCTGCAAAGCTTTTTCCCATTCCTGCATCCGGAAGAGGATTCCGTCTTAGCTGCCTGAGCCGCTTTGGCCTTTTCCTTTTTCTGTGCGTCAAGCACAGCCATCGGGTCATTGCGGTCATACATATCGACGCCCCTGTCTACCAGAAACTGTCTGGCTCCCGGCGTCAGCCGTTCCCCCTCCTTCAGGTCGTAGTCCGTAAAGGGCTGTTTCTTATATAAGTCCCTTAAGTCTTCTTCCGTTATGAACTTCATGTAAGCCCTTTCCTTTCTTTTAACTCTAATAAATAACGTTTCAATTCCTCAACGCCGGTTCCCTCCGGCACACTTACTGCGAAGTACGGCTGTCTTACACCGGTCTTTTCCAGCTGGCGCTCGCAGATCTCTCTGTTCTCCGGCATCAGATCACATTTGCTTATGACCCCTATGACCGGACAGTGAAATGCGCGGGCAAATCCGTGGGAATAAACCTCTGCCGTTCTGGACTGATCTATAAGAAGCAGGATACACCAGGCGTCCTGCGCCAGTGCGATCATATGCTTGTACATCCAGGCATTCTCGATATATGCGCTGGGAACGTCGATGGTTTCCAAGCCGTATATCGTATCCTGTGTCCTCCGCAGCGGACCGTCGTAGTCGTTGATGGAATTGACAAGGGTCGTTTTACCACATCCCTTGGGTCCTATCACCATAATGCGCTTTTTTCTCATGTCCTCGTAATCGGTACTGTCGTAAAGTCCAGTTCGTTGCAAAGTGTATCGGTTACGGCTTTCAGTGCCGTCTCCACGCTTTGCACATCACCGGAGATCACGACGGACCCTGTGAAACGATCGAGAAATCCGATTTCTACATCCGCTTTCTTCGTTGCGATATCAGCAGCAATTATGGCTGTCTCGTATGGTGATAGTGTCAGAATACCGATGGCGCCTTTATCATCGATTCCAAGACGTTCGTAGATGTCGAACATCGGCGATGCGATCACATGCGCGATGGTCACCTGTTTGCCCGGAACCGACTCCTGTATGATTCGTTCCATCGGTTTTTCATTCATGATTCCCATTCGGCATCACCTTTCTTACTGCTTAATGTCTTATAACGGAAACCGGGAAATCGTATTCCCTGATCCAACCCTCGATCCGATCCAGATCCGCATCATCCAGGCTCGGGTCGCCCTCTATCGGGTAATCCATTCCCAGCTGCACGTATTTATTTACGCCCAGCTTGTGATACGGAAGAAGATCGATACCTTCAAAATTCTTGAATTCTCTAAATGGTTTGAGGAATTCTATGACTCCTCTGATTTCAGCTTCGCTGTCGTTTATCCCCTTGAGCATAGGCATCCGGACCTTTACATGATTTCTCTTCATGATCAGTTCTTCCAGATTTTCAAGGATCATCTCGTTGCGAACTCCTGTCAGCTCAAAGTGTCTGTCCGGATCGATGTGCTTCAGATCGAAGAGGAAAAGATCGACATATTCCGCAAAGCGAAGGATCGTTTCCTTTTTCGTATATCCGCACGTCTCAATAGCCGTATGCAGACCTTCCTGCTTGCATGCCTGCAGCAGATTGATGGCCGCTTCCGGCTGGGAAGTCACTTCACCGCCACCTAGAGTCACGCCGCCGCCGGACTGATCGTAAAACGCTCTGTCCTGCTCTACATACTCGAGAAGCTCTGAGATCGGAACCTGCTCTCCGGCTATTTTCAAAGCATCCGGAATGCAAGCTTCCACACACTGACCGCATCCGATGCAGTCGATGCTGCGATCGATGATATGCTCTCCTGAAGAGGATATACTATGGATCTTCTGTGGACAAACGGGAACGCACGAGCCGCAGCTCACGCATGTCGTCGGTTTAAACATGATCTGATATTTCCGTTCCAGTCCCTCCGGATTCGAACACCACTTACAGCGAAGCGGACATCCCTTAAAGAAAACCAAAGTTCTTACGCCCGGTCCATCATACATATTGTATTTCTGCTTGTTGAATATAAACGCTTTTCTTTCGATTACGTTATTATCGCCCATTTTATTCTCCCGTCTGTGGATAAAATCCTGATTTAGAACTTGGTCAGCGTCGTTCTGCTGATGATTTCATCCTGTACGTCCTTGCACAGTTCTGTGAAGAATGCGCTGTAACCTGCTACGCGGACAACCAGATCCTTGTAGTTTTCAGGATGCTTCTGTGCATCGATCAGCGTTTTGTTGTCCATGTAGTTGAACTGCATTTCGCCGTTTCCGAATGCACATGCTGTACGCAGCAGTGTGATGATGCCGTTTTCACCTTCCGGTGTATCCAGCAGTCCTGCCATCAGCTTGAAGTTGTGTACCATACCAATGTTCATGTTGTCGTTGGCCAGTTTTGCTACAGACTTGATGATCGCTGTAGGACCCTTGAAGTCAGCACCCTGCGTCGGGCTGATACCGTCGGATAACGGAGTCCATGCCTTACGTCCGCCTGCGGATGCACCAGTCAGCTGTCCAAACGGAGTATTGTTGGAAATGGAAAGTGTACCATGGCTCAGTACGGAGTACAGAGTCTTGTACTGTCTGTGTTCCATTTCTGTAAAGTTGATCAGATCTGCTGCGATCAGGTCTGCGTAATCATCATCATTACCATATTTCGGAGCAGCCAGGCAGTCTGCCTTGATCTGATCATATCCTTCGAAGTCAGCCTTCAGAGCTTCGTTCAGCTGCTTCAGTGTGTATTTCTTATCATCGAATACCAGTTTCTTGATGGCTGCCATAGCATCTGTATAAGTTGCCAGACCAGACCATACAACACCAGGTCCGAAGTTGTACATCGCACCGCCGGAAGATACGTCCTTACCCTTTTCCATGCAGCCTTCGTACATGATGGACATCAGCGGCTTCGGTGCCAGATCTCTGTGTACACGCTGGGAAATTACTGTTGCTACAGCAGTCCACTTGGTGATGTACTTGATCTGTTCCTTAACAGCTGCATCAAACTGATCATATGTCAGATACTGATCCAGGTCTCCAAGATCAGGAGTGACCTGCTTGCCGTACCAGAGTGGAACACCATGGTTCAGTACCAGTTCGATACAGATCGGCCACTGCGTGTAAGCAGTGGAAGTCCACTGATACAGTCTTCCTGCCTTCTGCGGTTCTACGCATCCCATCAGGCAGTAGTCTCTCGCATCTTCGATGGAAACGCCCTTTGCCAGCATCATCTTGATGTGAGTATCGTCGAAGTGACATGCAGGGAATCCCATACCGGAACGAACTACGTCTACAATCTTCCTCATGTACTTCTGAGGCGACTTGTTGTTGATACGACATGCCAGAGATGGCTGGTAGATCTTTACGTGTCTTACAGCATCCATTAGCAGGTAAGTCAGTTCGTTTGTAGCATCTCTGCCGTCACGAGTCAGACCGCCTACGCACATGTTTACGAACGGCTGATATCCTGCGAAGAACTTGGAACCGCCTTCACTTGTGATCCACATCATTTCAGACATCTTGATCAGCATCCATCCAGCCAGTTCAAATGCCTGGAAGTTGTTCATGCGTCCAGCGTCCAGATCAGCCTTGTAGTAAGGGTACATGTACTGGTCAACACGACCGATGGACATACCAGTCTGGTTTTCTTCTACCGGCAGCAGGGACTCAATGGTCCATACAGCCTGGATCGCTTCCCAGAAAGTGTCCGGTTTGTGAGCCGGTACCTTTGCATTGACTTCAGAGATCTTCAGCAGTTCTTCTTTTCTCTGCGGATTTGTTTCCTTTGCAGCCAGCTCAGCAGCATACTGAGACATACGGCGTGCATAAGCCATAACACCTTCTGTCGTGTCAATAACGGATTTATAGAAATAGATCTTGTCCAGATCATCCGGGTTTTCGTAGTCCAGCATTGCCAGGTGTTCCTTGGCTTCATTCTGGATGTCAAGCATGCCCTTCTTCATCAGGATCACGTCATATCCAGGGTTGGAGTCTCCACCGCCGTTTACTGCGTGGTAAGAACAGTCGGAAACGAAGGATTCGCCGGACAGTTCCCATACGCCGGCTTCACGATACTGGCTTTCGCAGTATTCGTCAACGGATTTGCCTTCCCAGAACGGGAACAGTTCATCTCTCATGACTCTCTTGTCTTCATCAGAGATGTAGAACGGATCCTGCGGACGGCTGCCGATAGTGTCGATTTCATCCACCATCCATCTCCATGCGATATCAGGAGAAAATGCTCCTGCACGCGGTGCGCCGTTCGGTGCTCCGACGATCAGTTCGTTGTCCTGGATCACCAGAGGAGCAGTTTCACAGCAGTAACGGAAGCACTTTGCACGAAGTTCGATCTTCGGCATACCAGGGTTTTCCTTGGTGATCTTCGTTACCGCACGTGCTCTGTGAGTCGTAATGGACGGAACCTGCTTTAAGAAATTCTCTTTCAGTCTTACCAGACGCTCTGTCGGGCCTACTGGAACTCCATCTTCGTCAACCTGAGTGGTTGCTGCAGCGATGGAGGAGTAGTAAGCCGGATGCTCATGGCTTCCTGCAGGAGCAGGTGCCGGCTGAGCCTGTGCCGGTGTTACTGTGGAAATGTCTCCAGAAACGGATTCAAACATTTTCATCAGAGAAGTGCGTTCTTCATCAGACATGTTTTTCGTTGCTTCTGCAATCTTATTTGAAAATTCACGAATATCCAAATCTATTACCTCTCTTTCTCTATCGAAACGAATTAGCTATAACTGATTATTGATACTTGCCAGTGCGTCCTCCAGCAGCCGCTGCAGTTTTCTGAGGCTGTCCTCATCTGCTGCTGCGCCTCTGCATCCAGATGCATCGGCCGGCGCGCCCATGCCCAGATCTTCGATCCGGCGAACACCGTATCCAACTTTTCTCACATAGATGAGATTCATCGGAGATACGTTATCCGAGGTAATGCCCTGTCCGGCAGAACCGCTTCCCAGTGTCATTGCCGGGAACAGATTCGTGGTCGCTCCCATACTGCCGTATACGGCCGGGGTGTTGACCAGCATTCTTCCTACCGGTTTTTTGATTGCAAACTGATGGATCACGTCAGGATCCTTAGAGTGGATCACCAGCGTATGTCCATGGCGCTCTGATAACAGAAGTTCGATACATTTCTCGCAGGCATGCATCCAATCATCCTCGATGAAATAGGAGAGAACTGGACAAAGTTTTTCTTTCGAGTACGGATTGTTTTCCGATACATACTTCTGCTCTGCCAGCAGTACTTTCGTCCCGGCTGGAACATCGATCTTAGCCCAGCGAGCCAGATCTTCTGCCGCCTTTCCGGCCAGTTCCGGATTGGCGCTGCCGTCTTTAAAGTAAAAGAGCTTTCCGAGACGCTCTGCTTCTTCTTCTGTCATGAAGTAAGCTCCGCTTGCTTCAAATTCGAGTCTTACCTCTGCTGCAATGCAGCTGTCCACGACAACGGACTGTTCCGCTGCCGACACGACGCCATTGTCAAATGTCTTGCTTGCTATGATATCCTGGACTGCCTGATGGATGTCGGCCGTTCGCTCGATGAACGCCGGTCCGTTACCTGTTCCTCCATAGATCACCGGTTTTCCGGAATGATATGCATCTTCCAGCATGCCCGGAACTCCTGTGTTCATGATCATAGAAGTCCATTTATGTTCCATCAGTTCCTTCGTGCCCGCTTTTGTCACGGTATGAAGGTATGCCAGCGCCCCTTCCGGGAGTCCGCAGCCTTCGGCTGCCTGAATCAGAATGTCCAGCACTCTGGAAATGGATTTCTGCGCTCTTGGATGCGGTGAAAACAAAACGCCATTGCCGGACTTGACAGCGATCAACGCTGTGTATATGGTCGTGGAAACAGGACTTGTCGCCGGGCAAAGGCTTACTAAAACACCCATTGGTACTCCTACATCCATGATCTGTTTTTCCTGATCCGTGCGGATAACGCCTACGCACCGCATATTTCGCAGATGAGCCGGCAGGTATTCACAGGCAAACCTGTTCTTGATGAACTTGTCCTGCCACTTGCCGTAATCTGTTTCCTCTGCAGACATCACTGCCAGTTCCTTCGCATGAGACGAAGCCGCCTGTGCCATAGCCTCAACGATCTCGTCCAGCTTCTCCTGCGGGAAGGTTGCCAGTTTCTGCTGCGCTTCATATGCATTTTCAGCCAAGATACGAGCTTCCTGGATCGATAGCAAATCGTTATCAATGATATTCACTTTCATTTGCATCTCTCCTTTTCTTTATAAGTTCGTCATCATATCCAGATTTTTTATTCTGCCGGATACGGAAGCAGCTTGTCCAGCGAATACTGACATGTGATCTTCTTCAGTCCTTCGTGCGGTCTTGCGATCACCGTGGAACTGTAAACCTCATGTCCGATCGCTTCTACTGCTTTAATTCCTGCTGCAACAGCAGTCTTGCATGCTCCGACATCTCCTTCTACCAGCACCGAGATATATCCGGATGCGGTATTTTCAAAACCGATCATTTCTACATCAGCTGCCTTGCACATTGCATCGGCTGCTTCGATACAGAATACGATACCGAAAGTTTCGATCATGCCCAGAGCTTCTGTTCTGATCGCGCCAGGTTCCAGCAGTTCTTCGTCACACTGAGTATCTACATCATAGATGGATACTACATCCCCGATCGGACGGATCGGTCTTGGAATGACATCGGTCGCTGTTAATGTACCGATGGCTTCTGCGGCTTCTGCACCTGCCTTGATCGAAGACTTTACAGCAGCAACATCTCCCTTGATGAACATCGTTACCAGGGTAGATCCTACGTTTTCATAAGATAACAGATCTACTTCTGCTGCCTTGAGCATCTTGTCACATGCTTCCAGTGCAGGTACCATGCCGATCGTTTCCAGCATACCCAGTGCCTGGTCTGCATAATATCTTGCCCTGTCTCTTATAC
>NZ_JACRWC010000024.1 GCF_014306095.1 Lentihominibacter faecis | reverse complement strand
TATCGAAATCGAGAATTCTGGTGCAAAGGATATTATGTTGATACGGTAGGAAAGAACGAGAGCCGAATTGCGGAATATATCAAACATCAGATGGACGAAGATAAGCTGGGAGAACAGATAAGTATTCCAGAGGTCAAAAAGTATAGCAAAAAGAAAAAGTAAGCAGGTAGAGACGCAGCTGGCAGACTGCGTTTACGCGTTGGACGCGTTCTGCGAGGAATAAGGGCTATGCCCGCATGTGAAAAACCCCGCGTTTCACGCGGGGATCATTTTTTCGCTTGCAATACAGCTTCAAGTCTGCTTTGTGTAAGCGTCAAACCACAGCACATAGTCAGCGGGGCTAAAATATGAAAGAATGTCTCCATCAATATACAAACAGGAGGCAGCCATATGACGAATGAAAAAGAACAGCTGTGGTACACAAGGTTTTTAAACTATGCAAACAGCGGAATGCCGCGAACGCACTGGTGCCGTGAAAACGGTATCGCCGTATCTTCCTTCCGTTACTGGTGTAAAAAGTTCGATGCGATGCGCATCGATGACATGCAGGAGGATACAGAAAGCGCTACCAGCGGCTGGTATGAACTCAGCTGCAGCAGCGGATCAGAGGTGACTACTCAGGCTCCTGTGAAAACAGGAGGCACGATCCGGCTTCAGATCAAGGACCTGAAGCTGGAATTTCCGGCAGGAACAGATCCCGACATCCTGATCCGGATCTGTCGGGAGCTGATGAGGATATGAATCTGGGATATGAACCGGAAGGACTTAAGATCTATCTGTTAGGGGAAAGCGTAGATATGAGAAAACAGATGAACGGACTGATCGCACTGGTGGAAGGGACATATCATATGGATCCGTTCGAAAAGGCTCTGTTTCTTTTTACGAACAAAAAGAAAGACAAGATCAAAGCTCTGAAATGGGATGAAAACAGATTCGTCGTATACTACAAGCGCCTTGAGAGAGGAGCTTTCCGGATCCACGATCTTTCCGATGCGAAGGATGGAAAAATCACGATAGAGTCTCATGATCTGAGACGGCTGCTTTACGGTCTTGATATGGAATGCGTCCTGAAAAACGCTCCTTCATCTGTATGTGAAAGAGAGGTTGCAGGGACTTTGCAGAAGTGCATAAAACCGTTGAAATCACTGCGTTTTCATTGATAAATGTGCGTTTTTATGGTATCATAAAGATATGAAAAACAAGCAGCTGAATAAAGATCTTTCGTCCATGAGCTGAGACGAATTAGAACAGAATATCATAGAACTCACCACACAGGTGGAATCCCAGAAGCAGAAGATCTAGTAGCTGCAGGAGCAGTTCAACCTGCTGCAGCAGAAACGGTTCGGAGTATCCAGTGAAAAGGATATGACGGATGGAGATCAGATGTCGCTTTTCAACGAAGCAGAATGGACTGCAGATGAGGCAGACGGACAGATCCCGGAACCTGATATGGCAAAGGTGGCTCCGCCAAAGAAAACGAAGACAAAGGGCGGGAAGCTGCGCATGGTAAGCGGTCTTCCCAAAGAAACGATCGATTTCAAACTGTCAAAAGAAGAACAGATCTGCCCGGAATGCGGAGAAAAGCTGACAGAAGTCAGAAAGACCATAGCTGTAGCTGACGCCTGTAAAGCCGCTGACTGCATATTGAACAAAAAGAAATGCACAGTTCTTAGCTTATCGTGAACTGTGCATTTTTGTAAATAAATACTTTTAATTAGCCGATTACGGCATCCTCTGCTGTAAAATGTTCCAGAGAATTTTCTTTTACCTGAATGCAGATATAAGTAATTCCAGAAATATCGGATGCAAAAAACTGACGCTTTGCAGCAGGTGCGATTTTTAGCCAGTCTCCAGTTGAAAGGCTAATTTCTTCTCCATCAATTATGGCTTTGCCGTTACCTGAAAGAATTCCATAGATTTCTTCATTTTCTTTATGAGAATGAACAAATGGGACATTTGCGCCTGCAGGTAGTTCGTTTAAACTGATTTCTGCACCTGTTAAAGACAACTTTTCATGCAGTTCAATTCGGTTTTCCTTTTCGATAGTTGTTTTTGTGTAATTTGCCATAATAATACCTCCATAGTTAATTTGTAGTTTCTGGTTGCTAGGTATTAGTATAGTGTGAGACACATACAAAAACAAGTACGCACCTTTTTGTAACTGTACACTCAAAAATGAATGTGTTACAATAGACTCGGAGGTGAGAATTATGCGAGCAAAAGAAGAATTACCGGAATGCCCAGTTGCAACAGCAGTATCTCTTATCGGAGGAAAATGGAAACTGCTGATTTTGCGTAACTTGAAAGAACGTCCATGGAGATTCAATGAGCTACAACGAAGTATAGATGGTATTTCACAAAAGGTTTTGACAGATAGTTTAAGACAAATGATGAGTGATGGGCTGGCATATCGCCACGATTACCATGAGCAGCCACCGAGAGTTGAATACGGCTTAACGGAACTCGGAACAAAAATGCTTCCAATTGTTAATTCACTTGCTGACTTTGGTAACTACTATAAATCAATTATTGAACAGAATTAAGGACGTTAGTATTTGAAAATCTCGAACAATTCATGTTTATCACTCTGTATCGTTTAGCGACATATCCACCAAAGCCGCAATCTGATCTCTCCGCCCATAAATCACTGCTGTAATCCATACTGCCTTCTTGTCCTCGTCAATCAGATAATAAACAAGAAAATTCTTGAATGGCATTTTGCGGATTCCGTTTGTATGCCACGGTTCTTCCTCTGTAAGAGGGTAGCATGACGGCATAAAATCCAGCTTTGCGATTTCACTTTGCAGAGCGTCTGCCCATTTGCGTGCTGTTTCCGGTACAAACAGCACTTTGGAAATATACTGCACAATTGCTTCAATTTGCTCGATTGCCAGTGAGGTCAGCTTAACTTCATACCGCATACTTAAATACCCTCACGAATTTTAGCAAAGGCTTCATCAACAGAAAGTCCTTCTCCTGTCTTTGCCTGATGATAGCCTTTTTCCATCATTGTATTAAACTCGGCGTCCGTCATACTGTCCCTTGTAGGCAAGTTCGGAACTGTTAGTGAATATGGAACGCCGCCTGTCATAATGATTTGTCTGTATAAGGTATCGATCAAAACCGAAACAGGTAATCCTATCTTATCCAAAACTGCCTCCGCCTGCCGCTTAATTTCAGGCTGCACACGAGCCGTTACATTTGCACTTTTTGTTGCCATAATAAGCACCATCCTTTCTGTTATTGATCATAGCATATTGTATTGCTAATTGCAATACAATATGCACATACGAGCAGGGCGAAAATGATTTCTATAACTTAAAGTTGAAAATCAACCCGGTGATTTTATCTGTCAGAACTAACGTAATGTATTTTTAGTGAAGTGGTTGAATTAAAAACCAGCAATCAATGGAATTTGTGCGCTGTAAAATTTGCGGTTGAATTTGACAGCAAAGTAGAGTATGCTATAGGTGAAAGGAGTTGAGAAATATGCCAAATATCAAACCTGTTTCTGATTTGCGGAATTACAGTGATGTGCTGCATGATGTGACTGCTGGTGCTCCGGTTTTTTTGACAAAGAATGGGCGCGGCAGATACGCTATTTTAGATATGCAGGACTTCGAAAAAATGCAGGCGACGCTGCGGCTGATGAATGAACTAGCTAAAGGCCGAAAATCTGGAGAAGAAAAAGGCTGGCTGACATTAGAAAACGTAGAGAAAAAACTGGGAATCATCAATGAATAATTTACATTTTTCTGAAGAAGCCCAAAACGATCTCTTGGAAATTAAAACATATATTGAGGAAGAGTTACTGAACCCTTCCGCAGCCTTAGCAACTGTAAGTCGAATCACAAAGAGTCTTCGCATTTTACAGAATCATGCGCAGATCGGAGCACCATTATCTTCGATTGTAGATATAGAGAGCGATTATCGTATTATTGTAAGTGGGAATTACATCAGTTTTTATCGTGCTTATGATAGTGAAGTTTATATTGATCGTATCCTCTATGCTCGTCGCGACTATATGCGGATTTTGTTTGGAGATATTATACACGATGAATATTAAAATCACCTCGTACTTACGACGTTTGCGTCGCAACTTTACGGTCAGAAGGCTACAGTCCTGTTGGCAATGCCTGGGTGTGTGACAATCCCTTTCACCACACCTCCGTCCCCTGGTAGTAATGCGCCAGGATGTCCTTATAGTCATAGCCTTTTTTGGCCATACCGCTGGCACCGTACTGACTCATGCCGACGCCGTGACCGGAGCCGCTTGAGGTAAATGTGATCTTGCCTGCGGAGATCTTGATGGTAAAGTTGGTGGACGGGAGCTCCAGGGCTTCACGGACGGTGCGACCTTCGATGAGGCCGTTTCCGATCTGCATTTTTTCTACGTTGCCGCCGGTGCTGCGGCTGATGATTTTGATATTGGAGCTTTTGATGTCGCCGAAGGCGATCTTAGGGCAGTAGGCCCTTATTTTTTTTGCAAAGTTTTCGACGGTGAATGTATGCTGCTCATTCTGGTGGGTGGCCTCGTCTTCATAGGGGCTGTCGACGCTGACCAGGTAAGGAACGGATGCGGCAAAGACATCCTGGCAGTTTTCGGTTTTCCCTCCGCTGGATGAGTGAAAGAGAGCCTGCTGTACCAGTTCGCCCCGGTAATAAAGCAGCTGACCGCAGGTAGCGTCGGCTGCTTTGCAGATTTTTTTCCAGCCGTCTTTATCCTCCATCCAGGAGCTGCCCTTGATGGATTTTAAGTCAGAGGGATTCTGATAGACCTGGCAGTGAGTGGAATCACAGACAGGAGCCTCGGGGTGTGATTTGGGATTGCCTCCGGTTTCGGATTTCTGGATTTTTCCCAGGGAATAAGTCCTGGCGGCCACTGACTGAGCTTTGAGAGCTTCCAGGGGAAAGGACGAAGGCATTTCGCTGGAGACGACGCCTTTGACGTAGTCTTCGAAGTCCACGGTTTCGGTTTTGTGGGATGCTGTGCGCCAGACGGTGACTTTTTTCGGGATTTCTGCCAGTGCAAAGGGCGCAGTCCGGCTGCTTTTCCCGAAATGACCGGGATCTGCAGAAGGCGTGATCTTTGTAATAAGCCAGGGCACGGGAACCAGCAGGATAGTAAGGATGACGAAGATCAAAAGCACTGTCTTTACGAAAGGCCGGCGGAGGAGTCTTTGCAGGAAAAACAGGATCTCCCGGAACAGGGTGTTTGTTTTTCGCAGGGTCCTGCGAGTGTTTTTTCGATAGGTTCTTCTAAGGTGTTTTCTTCGGTACATGGATAGCCTCCTGAATGTGTTTTGTACAAGTTTATGATGAGATTTTCGTGTTTATGCCCGGGATTTGCGAGCGGGAGCGATCTGGATATGGTATAATGGATGCATCTGTGGGTGCGACGGAGATCAGCCGCATCCGGTTGCGGAAGGAGGCGGAAGCTTTATGAAAAAGACATTGTTTATCAACGCCTGTGTGCGTCCGGAATCCCGGACGAGGATGCTGGCGCAGCATGCCCTGGATCGCATGGGTGGAGAGATAACGGAAGTGGATCTGGGAAAAGAGAATATCGAGCCTTTGAGGTTGGAGCGGCTGGAGCTGCGGAACGCTTTGCAGGAAGAAAGAGATTTTTCCCATGAAATGTTTCGTTATGCAAAGGCTTTTGCTGAGGCGGATGAGATCCTTATCGCGGCGCCGTTCTGGGATCTGGCGTTCCCGGCGATTTTGCGGGATTACATAGAGAATATCTGTGTGCAGGGACTGACGTTCTACTATACGGAAGAAGGCTTTCCGGCCAGCCTTTGCAGGGCAAAGAAGCTTGTCTACGTCATGACGGCCGGCGGTCCGACAGAAGGAATGGATTTCGGGTTTCCGTATGTGGATACTCTTTGCAGAGTGTTCTTCGGCATCGAGGAGACTGCCTGCTTCAAGGCGGAGATGCTGGACGTGATCGGCGTAGATGCGGAGGGGGCTTTGCAGAAGGCGGCAGAAGAAATCGGCCACAGTGATTTTTTCTAAAGAAAAAACAAGGAGTTTTAACAGCATGAGAGAATTAGACGTACAATGTATTGCGGATAAGATCGCCCGGCTTTGTGTAGAGGCGAATCATTATCTGGGAGAAGATATCAAGGCCTGCATCCGGCAGAAGGCGGAGGAAGAGACATGGTCTGTTGCAAAGGATGTGCTGGCCAGCATCGAGGAGAACATCGCTATCGCAGAAGAAGGCGTATTCCCGCTTTGTCAGGATACGGGCATGGCGTGCGTATTCCTGGAGATCGGGCAGGATGTGCATCTGACCGGCGGGCTGCTGGAAGACGCAGTAAATGAAGGTGTGAGGAGAGGCTACGGAGAAGGCTATCTGCGGAAATCCATCGTGGAAGATCCACTTCGCAGAGTTAATACCAGGGACAACACACCGGCGTATCTCCATACGGAAATCGTAGCGGGAGATAAGGTGAAGATCACGGTGGCACCGAAGGGTTTTGGATCGGAAAACATGAGTCGTATCAAGATGCTCCCGCCCTCGGCAGGGGAAGACGGGGTCAAGGATTTCGTCGTAGATACCTGTCTGCAGGCAGGAGCTAATCCATGTCCGCCTATCGTGATCGGCGTAGGGATCGGAGGAACCTTCGACAAAGCGGCGCTGCTGGCCAAGAAGGCTTTGCTTTCTCCGGCGCAGGAACCGAATAGCGATCCGTATTACGCTCAGATGGAAACGGAACTTCTGGAACGGATCAACCAGCTGGGGATAGGTCCTCAGGGTTTTGGTGGAAAGACCACGGCGCTGGCAGTGAGCATCCGAACGGCACCGACCCATATCGCGGGGCTGCCGGTGGCGGTCAACGTCAACTGTCACGTCAGCAGACATAAGGAGGCGGTGCTTTAATGGAACACAGATTACAGGAACCTTTTACAAAAGAACAGGTGAAACATTTTAAAGCCGGGGACAGAGTCCTGGTGACGGGGACGATCTATACAGCGCGGGACGCCGCGCACAAACGGATCGTGGAGCTTTTGCAGAAGGGCGAAGAGCCTCCGTTTGACATAGAGAATTCCATCGTTTACTACGTAGGTCCAACGCCGGCGAAACCGGGACATCCCATCGGTTCTGCAGGGCCGACCACCAGCTACCGGATGGATGCGTATGCGCCGACATTGCTGGATCTGGGACAGCTTGCCATGATCGGCAAGGGACAGAGATCCGACGAGGTGAAGGAGGCCGTTGTGCGCAACGGAGCAGTGTATCTGGCTGCGATCGGAGGGGCGGCGGCACTCATGGCCAGACAGATCAAATTGGCAGAAGTCATCGCTTTTGACGACCTGGGAGCAGAGGCTGTCCGCAGGCTGTACGTAGAGGATCTGCCGCTGACGGTGGTGCTGGACTGCGAAGGTGGCGATCTGTACAGGCAGGGACGTGAAGAGTATTTGAAATCTGTACTGAAATAGTGTATAATTTTTTTATTAACGTTTTCGGATAAATACATGAAAGGAAATCAAAAAAATGGGCATCGGAACAAAATGTGTGCAGGATGGATATCGGCCGGGCAATGGAGAGCCGCGGCAGATCCCGATCATCCAGAGCACGACTTTTAAATACGATACAAGTCAGGATATGGGAAAGCTCTTTGACCTGGAGGCGGAGGGCTATTTCTATACGAGATTGCAGAATCCAACGAATGACTATGTTGCTGCAAAGATCGCTTCGCTGGAAGGCGGTACGGCGGCTATGCTGACTTCATCCGGTCAGGCTGCCAACTTCTATGCGGTATTCAATATCGCATCCTGTGGTGATCACGTGGTGGCATCCTCGACTATCTACGGCGGGACCTATAATCTGTTTGCCGTAACTATGAAGAAGATGGGGGTGGAATTCACATTCGTTTCTCCGCATGCAACGGAAGAGGAACTGGATGCGGCATTCCAGCCGAATACCAAGGCTGTATTTGGGGAAACCATCGCCAATCCGGCACTGTCGGTCCTGGATATCGAGAAATTTGCAGATGCGGCTCACAGACATGGCGTACCGCTTATCGTGGACAATACCTTTGCCACGCCGGTACATTGCCGGCCTATTGAGTTTGGTGCAGATATCGTAACTCATTCCACAACGAAATACATGGATGGTCATGGAGCAGGAGTAGGTGGATGCATCGTGGATTCCGGCAAATTTGACTGGACTAAATATCCGGATAAGTTCCCGGGGCTGTGTGAGCCTGATGACAGTTATCACGGCATTACATATGCAGAAAAATTCGGACTGGCAGGCGCGTATATCACGAAGGCTACAGCGCAGCTGATGCGTGACTTCGGATCCATTCAGTCACCGCAGAACGCGTTCCTTTTGAACCTGGGACTTGAGAGTCTGCATGTACGGATCAAGCGCCATGCGGAAAATGGTCTTGCTGTTGCAAAATTCCTGCAGGGTCACGATAAGGTGGCGTGGGTCAAGTACTGCGGACTGGAAGGCGATGATGATTACGAACTGGCACAGAAATATCTGCCTGATGGATCCTGCGGTGTCGTAAGCTTTGGTGTAAAAGGCGGCAGAGCGGCAGCGGAAGACTTCATGCAGAAATTAAAGGTGGCTGCCATCGAGACTCATGTGGCGGATGCGAGGACCTGCTGTCTTCATCCGGCAAGTGCGACTCACAGACAGATGAATGATGAAGAACTGGCTGCGGCCGGTGTGAGCCCTGATCTGGTAAGATACTCCTGCGGACTGGAAGACGCGGAAGATCTCATCGCAGATCTGAAACAGGCTTTAGAATAAGAACGAGTGAAGGAGAGCATAACGAATGCCATTAATAATACCGAATCAATTACCGGCAGCGGAAACGCTGCAGAGCGAAAATATATTTACCATGGAGAGAGGGCGGGCCAGTACACAGGAGATCCGTCCGCTTAAAATCGTCATCGTCAATCTGATGCCGACGAAGATCGCAACAGAGACACAGCTTGCAAGGGTGCTTTCCAATACACCGCTGCAGGTGGAAATGACGCTGGTGACCATGGGATCTCATGAATCGACTCATATCTCCCAGGAGCATATGAATTCATTCTACAAGACGATCGATGAGATCAAAGATCAGTATTTTGACGGCATGATGCTCACCGGTGCTCCCGTGGAAAAACTCCCGTACGAACAGGTGGATTACTGGAAGGAACTGAGCGAGATATTTGAATTTGCCAAGACCAATGTGTACAGCAGCATGTTTATCTGCTGGGGCGCACAGGCAGCACTGTATTATCATTACGGTATTGACAAACATATCATGGATCACAAGGTGTTTGGCGTGTTTGAACACAAGGTGCTCCGGCCTCATAATCCGCTGGTTCGCGGATTCGATGAATATTTTTATGCTCCGCATTCCAGACACACAGAAGTGCTCAGAGAAGATATTCAAAATGAGCCGGCGCTGCGGATCCTGGCTGATTCGCAGGAAGTGGGGCCACATATCATTTCCACGGAAAACGGACGACAGATCTTTGTAATGGGTCACCAGGAGTACGATAAAGGTACGCTGGCAGGTGAATACAGGCGGGACGTTGATAAAGGACTTGAGATCGATGTTCCGAAGAACTATTTTGAGAATGACGATCCGGAGGGAGAGATCCTGTTCCGGTGGCGCGCTCATGCCAGTCTGCTGTTTTCCAACTGGTTAAACTACTATGTATACCAGGGTACTCCATATGACCTCAACGAATTGGAGAAGAACCAATAAGGAGGAACTGATTTTGGTAGATAAAAACCTGCTGAGACATTTGGCCAAGAAATATCCTGATGTAAAATCTGCAACAGAGGAAATCGTAAACCGCAACGCGATCCTGTCTCTGCCGAAGGGAACGGAATATTTTTTCAGTGACCTGCACGGAGAGCACGAGGCGTTTATCCATATGCTCAAGAGTGCTTCCGGTGTGATCCGCTCTCATATCGAAGAGATCTTCGGACCGGATCTGACCCGGGAGGAGCGAGAAGAACTGGCTGCACTGGTGTATAATGCAGATGCGGAAATCAAGCGACAGAAGAAAAATCCGGAGCTGGATTTTGATAAGTGGTGTAAGGAATCCATCATGAGTCTGGTACTGATCTGCAAGGCGGTATCCACTAAGTACACCAGATCCAAGGTAAGAAGAAGACTTCCTAAGGAATATGCCTATATCATCGACGAGCTGCTCCATGCAGACGACGAGGAAAACAAGAGCAATTACTACGGCAAGATCATCAGCACCATCGTAGAGTGCGGGATCGCAGAGGAATTCATCGAGGAAATGACGAAGGTCATCAGCTCACTGGCAGTAGATCGTCTGCACATTATCGGGGATATTTGGGACAGAGGATCTCATCCTGATCTCATCATGGACTTTCTCATGAATTATCACGATGTGGATTTCCAGTGGGGAAATCACGATATCGTATGGATGGGCGCAGCTACAGGCAACTGGGCCTGCATCACCAACGTGCTGCGAATGAATATCAGTTATAACAATTTCGATATGCTGGAAATCGGATACGGCATCAATCTTCGTCCGCTGGCGACCATGGCAGAAAACATCTACGGCGACGATCCGTGTGAGTTTTTCAAGCCGAAGCGGCTGGATGAAAACAAGTTCGACCCGGTGGATGATTCACTGGCATCGAAGATGAACAAGGCCATTGCCATCTGCCAGTTCAAGGTGGAAGGGCAGCGTATCATGGCGCATCCGGAGTACCATATGGAAAACCGGCTGCTGCTGGATAAGATCGATTTCGAAAAGGGGACCGTGCAGCTGCGCGACGGGGAATTCCCTCTGCGCGACACCAATTTCCCGACCATAGATCCGGAGCATCCTTACGAGCTGACGAAGGAAGAACGGGAGGTCCTCAATGCGTTAGAGGCTTCTTTCCTGCAAAGTGAAAAGCTTCAGAAGCACATTCGCTTCCTCTACAGTCACGGCGCGCTGTACACGGTCATCAACGGCAACCTGATGTATCATGGCTGTATTCCAATCGACGAAGACGGCAATTTTGAGGATTGCACAGTCAATGGTGTGACTACATCCGGCAAGGCTTATATGGATTATCTGGATGAACAGGTCCGCAAAGCCTATTTTGCTCCTGATCAGTCACAGGAAACGGGAAGATCGGGAGATCTTATGTGGTATCTGTGGCTCAGCAGCAAGTCACCGCTGTTTGGTAAAGATCAGATGACGACTTTCGAACGGTGTTTCGTGGCAGACAAGAAAACACATAAGGAACACACCGTTCCGTATTATAAATTGATCAACCGAAAGGATATCTGCGAGAAGATTCTGGCAGAATTCGGCCTGGATCCGAAGACTTCTCATATCCTGAACGGTCATGTACCTGTCTC
>NZ_JACRWC010000069.1 GCF_014306095.1 Lentihominibacter faecis | reverse complement strand
CTCTCTATTCTTTGTTCTCCATCAACCACTTTGGCTTTTATGGGTTTTGCCGATCCATTATATTGAAAAATCATTTCTTCAGCTTCTTTTATTTTTTCTATATCCTTGAACTGGTCAACATCGAAATAACCACCGTCTTTTTTTGTTATTGACAAAGAAGAATCAGAAAGCTTATATAAAGACTTTTCTAGGCTATTACTTGATTTCATGATACTTAAACATGAGTATAAGCAAGAAAGAAGTATTGTTAAGATAACGAATATGATAAAAGTTCTATTTTTTTTCCTTGTAATATATGCTATGGCATTTTTTATCACTTTTTTACCACGCCCCTTCCTATTTTTCACAATTAATACGCTTGTTTTTAGATATATTACAAACCCTTTATGAAACGTTTATGAAATTACGGAAAGAGCCAATATGGTGATTTAGACATAGAAAATCCCTCTTCCGTAGATTTTGGTTATTCACCTTGTCTACAGAAGAGGGATCCTATCGTAGCATCAGATAGCATCACAGCTCCTCCAGCTGTCCGCAAAGCTTATCCACCGCCGCCAGGTCGTTTTTCTTGAATGCTGTCGTGATAGCGGCTTCCAGCTCCTGTTTTTTCCGATCCGTTTCCAGATACGCCGAGTCAAAATACTTGTCATATACCATCTTTCGGAATTTTCGCGTCCGCATCCGCCTCACGGTGTGATCCTCCACCAGCAGTATGTAATCCGCACATCCTGCCGCCAGATAAAAATCGTGAGTCACCATCAGAACGGTCCCCTCATAATCCGCGATCGCCTTTTCCAGTGCTGTCTGTGCATACAGATCCAGATGGCTGGTGGGCTCATCTAAAATCAGAAGCTGTGCATCGGATGCCGCCAGCAAAGCGATCTGCAGCATATTCTTTTCTCCACCTGAAAGCTTGCTCACCTTTTGATCCATACATTCTTCCTGCAAACAATACCGTGCCAGACAGTGACGAACATCCTCACGAGTTGCAAATCCCCCATCCTGCAAAGTCTCAAACACGGTTTTTTCCTCGTCCAGACCTTCTTCCTGAAGCTGAGACAGACAGGCGTATTTCGTGTTCTCATCTATATGGATCGCCGGATGGTCATTCTGCAAAATATCCCGGATCAGCGTCGTCTTACCCGTTCCGTTAGCTCCGATCAATGCAGCTTTTTCCCCTGCAAAAAGCTGAAAGCTCACGTTTTCCAACAGATCTTCTTCAAAGGACACCTGATAGTCTGTGATCGTAAGTACCGGCTTTTTCTCTGCAGCCTCTTCCACATTCACCTTCGGCAACACGATCTCCGGCTCCCGGATCTCGATAAAAGGTGCCTTGATCTGCCGTGCCACCAGCCGATCCAGCTGTGACTGTTTCGCATTGACCGACCGGCCGATGACCGGATTGACCTTTTCCGTTGCCCGCTTTCTTAAAATATCCACCAGTTCCTGAGTTCTCGCGATTTCTTCCTGTTCCTCGATATTCTGCAGTTTAAGTGCCAGTTTCTCACGCAGGATGGAGCAGCGATATTCCGAATACGTCCCGTCGAATTCCTGCAGATCTCCATTTTCCAAATGAAGGATCTTATTGAAGCAGTGATTCAATAAATACCTGTCATGGGTGATGACCAGCATCGTCCCCTCATACTCATTGATCAGCTGAGCCAGTCCTCCCAGATTTCCGAAATCCAGAAACACATCCGGTTCGTCCAGTACCAGCAGATTCGGTGCCAGCAGCATTTCCCGCATGATCTGCAGCATCTTATATTCTCCGCCGCTGATATCCGCCAGCTTCGTCTCCGCCAGATCATTCATCCCGGCCACTGCCAGCGATTTTCTGATCTTGCTTTCGTAATGATCCCCGTCCATGGCTTCATTTTGATCCAAAAGCTGCTGGTACTGTTCATACAGCGCATCCAGGTCCTCAGTCTCCGTCATAGCAGCACATACGGTCTCGATATCCTTTTGCAGCGACGTGAACCGCTCACTGAGAAATTCAAACACGGTACGATCCTGAAACTTATCTCCCACGCTGAACTGGCTGGCATAGCCGATCCGGCAGCTTTCATCCCGCACTATTTTCCCATCATAGAGGTACTCCTCCGGATGGATCAAAATCTCCGCCAGCGTGGATTTGCCTGTTCCGTTGCTGCCGATAAGCGCACAATGCTGCCCCGCTTCCAGTGTGAACGAAATGTCCTTATATAAATCTTTTGCAGTAAAACCGAAAGAAAGTTCTTCTACCTGAATCATATCACTCTTCCTCTTTGCAGTAAAAACTATAAAATTTCCTTATTGAAATGGCCACGCGTATCCGTCTTCTGATTGAACGCCGACTTGTCTGTCGAACCTTCAAGTTTCTGCTGCGCCAGATCGATGATCCGCTTCACCTCCGCCGCAGACTCTATGGTAAAGCTGAGCCGGAACGCCTCCACCCCGTCGATCTGCGGCATCTCATCCAGCAGATTCAGGATCTTGCCGTTGAGTATGGTCGTCGAACAATCCTCATGTGTAAGCACCGGAAATTCCCCGTACTCATCCTTGAGCTCATAAGCGCCGCTTTTGCAGGAGCCGCAAAGCCCCATCTTCTTCAGCGGACAGTATTTGGTAAAAAGCAGCGGAGCACGTCCATACACGATCATCTCAAGTGCCGGACTGCCGCCGTTGGTCTCTTCGTAAACTGTGATCAGATCCTGGATCTGATGACGGTTAAGCTCATAAGAAAGGGTCACTCTCTTCGCACCCAGTTTATACAACGCATAACAGCTTGCCGCATTGACCACATTAAGGGAGTAATCTGTCACGAACGGGTTGGTCTTCCGATAGCGGAAAATACCGCCGTATCCACCCAGAAGCAGTTCGCCTTCCCGATCTTCATACACATTTTGATTTCTGCGAACGATATTGTCGAAGTAAACGTCTTTTATGCCACAGGCCTTACAAACGTCATACTGTTCCTGTGTCGTCACAGTCGCCGTCAGATACGCTTTCTGCAAAGGAAACGAAACAGGTTCTTTCGCTGGTTCCTGTTTTATCCGTTTTTTCCATTTCGCCAGCTTTGCATCGTAAAGCGCCTGTACGATCTGCCGTCTGGCACTGTTTAGAAGCTTTGCAGGAATAAAAGCATTATAGGATTCAAACTCCAGCTCACCGATGACAAACACCGTCTCTCCCAGCCGTGCCAGGTGTTTTTCCACCTGCTCCCGGCTCGTTGGGCTGCTTACCGCTTCTTCCAGGATTTCTTCGCTTTCATACAGATACTGCATCCCGAAGCCTTCCGCATCGATTACCAGTGCCGCTCCCGGATAGGCATATACCTTAAGATCCAGAGGAAACCTCCGGAATTCTTTATCTAGATCTGCATCCAGTCCCTTGTAAAACAAATAGTCCTTCGTCTTGTAAACCACATCTCCCGGCGAAAGCTTTTCCTTGATCTTGATATAACACGTATCATCGGCCTGATTGATCAGCTTTCCCTCCTGATCGTACAATCGCGCCACTGACAGATTCACGTCTTCATTTTCGTGGTCGATACGAATGATGTCATTTTGATGCAAAGTCTTCGTCAGAGCGATCTCATACATGCCCTTAAAAGAACCTCTCACCGTTCCGATCTCGTAACCAAAATTATTAGGTCTTTGAATATTTGTGATACTGCCTGGATCTTCTCCAAACATGTACCCCTCGGTATACGTTCTGTTAAACGTCTTCTGCAAAGCTTCCCGCTCCACTTGATCTGCGCCTTCATCCAGCGCCTTACGGTACCGCTTCACTACATTTGCCACATAAGCCGGTTCTTTCATGCGGCCTTCGATTTTTAAGGAGTCTATGGATTTCAGATCCTCAATATGATCGATGGTGTTCAGATCCTTCATGGACAGAAGATAGCTGGTTCCATAGGACCTGCCGCTCTCTCGCTCCAGCAGTTCGTAAGGTTTTCTGCAGGATCCCACGCACCGTCCCCGGTTGCCGCTCCGGTATCCGATCAGGCCGGACATAAGGCAGTTTCCGGAGTAGGAAACACACAGCGCACCGTGAACAAACACCTCGATGGGAATCTTTGCAGCTTTTCTGATTTTTTTTACATCTGCCAGATCTACCTCACGTGCCAGCACCACCCGGTCAGCACCCATTTCTTTGAGCAGCATCGTACCTTCCAGGTCGTCCACACCCATCTGCGTCGAACAGTGAACTTCCATATCTGCAAAGTTTGCCGCAACATAATCAAACACCGCCAGATCCTGCACGATAATACCGTCAACACCGATGCCGTTCAATGCATCCAGCTGCTGTCTCATATCGCAGGTCTCGTCTTCAAAAACGATAGTGTTCATGGTTACGTATATTTTCACATCCCGCAGGTGAGCGTAGCGAATCGCCTCCGCCAGAGAGTCGATAGTAAAGTTGTCTGAATATGCCCTGGCACCGAATTTTTCCAATCCCAGATATACTGCGTCGCATCCGTTGGAAACGGCAGCCCGCAGTGCCTCCATATTACCGGCCGGAGCCAATAATTCTGTCATGCTGTCTCCTCCTCGCTTAATATCTATTTCGTCTTCAGCTCTTTCCACATCTGGCTGTAAAGCGCCATAGTCTTATCATCAAGAGCTTTATATACTTCACATTTTTCCACTACACTCTGCTCTGGAAAAATCAGCGGATCCTCTCTCACTTCTTCATCCAGGCTGTTGTAGGCAGCTGTATTTGGTGTCGGATAATAGATTTCCTCAAAGTTTTTCACCGCCACATCTCCACGGCAGAGGTAATCCAGAAACTTCTGTGCCCCTTCGTGATTTTTTCCCTTTTTCATCATGATCCAGGAGTCGATCCAGATATTAGAACCTTCTTTCGGAAGCACGTATTCCAGGTCATTTTCATACTCGTGCGCCAGATAAGCCTCGCCTGAATAGCAGACAGCCAGCGCAGCATTGCCGGCAACCATCTCCTCCCGCACCTCATCAACAAAGTATGCTTCCACATCCGGCTTCTGTTTCAATAAAAGATTCTGCGCCTGCTGCAGTTCTTTACGATTCGTCGTATTCAAGGAATGCCCCTGATATTTCAATGCGCACATATAAGCATCCCGTATACTGTTCTGCATGATGATCTCACCTGCGTATTCCCCGTTGAACAGACTGTCCCAGCTGGTGATCTCCTCATGGATCATAGACTTGTTGTATAAGATCCCTACAGTTCCCCAGAAGTATGGAATGCTGTATTTGTTTTCCGGATCGTATGTCCGGGAAAGCTTCCAGTAGAAATCCCCAATATTATTGACATACTGCATCTTGCTGTGATCCAGCTCCACCACCTCGCCTTCTGCGATCAAACGCTCGATCATATAATCTGATGAACAGATCAGATCGTATGGTATCGTACTGGATGTATATTTAGAATACATTTCTTCCGGTGTTGTCGCTTCTTCGTACAGGACTTTGATCCCCGTTTCTTTTTCGAAATCCCGAAGCACGGAGGTATCGATATATTCTCCGTAATTCAGTACCGTTATGGTATTGCCTCCGCCTGCCTCAGACATATCCACAGAAGACTCCTCTTCTCCAGTATTTCCGCATCCCATAAGGGTCCATGTCAGCAAACCGAGCATCAGCAGCAGACATGCGGTCAGAAGATTTTTTTTCACGCTCTTTTTCATGTTCAGGAAGCCGCCTTTCTGTTCTGAAGTTTTCGTTGTATTTGTTTCTGCCGGATCCGCGGCATATAATTGACCAGAAGAAGTACGATCAGTACGACTGCAAAGATCAGAGTCGACAGTGCATACATCTCCGGCTTGATCCCGCGCTTCAGTTCTCCGTATATCATGGTGGAGAGGGTGTTGATCCCGGCGCCCTTCGTGAAATAAGTTACTACAAAATCATCCATCGACATAGTCACCGCCATAAAAAATCCGCTGACTACAGCCGGGAAAATATTAGGCAGTATCACTCGCGTAAAGGCTTTCACACTGCTGGCTCCCAGATCCCGCGCAGCCTCATAAACGCTCATATCCATCTGCTGAAGCTTCGGCAAAACACTTAAAATCACATACGGGATGTTAAAGGTGACGTGCGCCAGCAAAATGCTGACATATCCCAGGTTGGTGAATCTTGAAAACCAGAGCATCAAAGCTATACCCGTCACTATATCCGCATTGAGCATAGGGATATTGCCCACACCCAGCGTCAGGGAATAGCTCCTTTTTTTCATGGCATCGATCCCCACAGCAGCCAGAACACCTATCACGGTAGCGATCAGCGCAGAGCCAAATCCTATGGTCAAAGTATTTTGCAGTGCCGCTACCACATCGCTGTTATGAAACAGCGTCTTGTACCATTCCAGCGTAAAGCCGCCCCACACCACGCGGGAGCGAGAATCGTTAAAAGATAACACCACCAGGACCGCGATCGGTATATATAAAAATGCGATAATAAGCGCCAGATAAAATTTCATAAAAAAGTTCTTGCTTCTTACCATGCGCGTCGTTCCTTTCCTTCTTCCTCATTTGATGTAAAGATCATACTGATGAGAACAAAAATCATCAGCGCGATCGAAAGTCCGGATCCCAGATGCCAGTTCATACTGGTAGAAAACTCCTGTTCAATAATGTTTCCTATAAGCATCACCTTGCCGCCGCCCAGAATATCCGGGATGGCAAATGCAGTCAGTGACGGTACGAACACCATGGTGATCCCGCTGATTATCCCCGGCTTAGTCAAAGGGATCATGATACGGGTCAGCACCGCCTTCGGTGGTGCTCCCAGGTCTCTTGCAGCCTCGATGACATCATCCTTCAGGTCTGTTACAGCATTATATACAGGCAGGATCATAAACGGCAGATAGTCATACACCATGCCGATGACGATGGCCATACTGGAATTTGCCAGATCCTGTCCCGGAAGCCCTATTGCCCCCAGGGCTCCGTTGATCAGGCCGTTTCGTGACAGCAAAAGCTGCCATGCCATGATCCGCAATATAAAATTCACCCACATAGGCAGGATCACGATGATAGCCATCATTCCCTGCTTGCCAATGTTTAATTTTCGTAAAATCAATGCCAGCGGATATGCCAGTACCAGACAGATCCCCGTACAGAGTATCGCCAGCCAGAGAGCCAGCAGGAGAGCCTTTAGATGGACCGGCTCGAAAATCGCCAGTATATTGCTCATGGTCATTTCGCCGCGACCATCGCCGAGAGCATAAAAAATGATCATCAGAAGCGGCAGTACAGTAAAGCCGATGATCCATACGATATATGGTCCGGCCAGTAAACTTCGTTTATTCATTGGTATTGATTACCTCCTGTGCCGCAGATGTCGGTTTGTGCATGATCTGGATATTTTCCGGTTTCACGTAGATCCCCACTTCCGTACCGGGATGATAAGCTTCCGTGCTGTGTGCAAGCCACTCGAAGCCGCCAGCCTGCACCTTCATCTCATAATGCACACCCTTGAACAAAATAGAAGTGACCCTGCCGTCCAGCATGCCGCTGCCCGGCTTTTGGAATTCCATATCCTCCGGACGGATGACCACGTCAACAAGCTCATTGCGTCCAAATCCCGAGTCCACACATGGGAATGGGATCCCCAGGATCTCTACCAGAAAATCTTTCGGCATCACACCGTCAATGATATTGCTTTCCCCGATAAAATCCGCAACAAAAGCGTTTTCCGGTTCATTATAAATGTCCACCGGTGTACCGATCTGCTGGATCAGCCCCTGGTTCATGACGATGATCCGGTCGGACATAGTCAGAGCCTCTTCCTGGTCATGGGTAACGAATACGAAGGTGATTCCCAGCTCATTTTTGATTTTGATCAGTTCCTTCTGCATATCCTGTCTGAGCTTCAGATCCAGTGCCCCCAGCGGTTCGTCCAGAAGGAGGACCTTCGGCTCATTAACGATAGCCCGGGCGATAGCGATCCTCTGCTGCTGTCCGCCTGAAAGTGACATGGGATGACGATCCTCATATCCTTCCAGATCTACCAGCTTAAGGGCGTATTTGATTTTATCATGAATATAGGCACTGCTCTTTTTCTTCAACTTCAATCCAAAGGCAATATTATCTGCAACACTCATATGCGAAAACAGAGAGTACTTCTGAAACACCGTGTTGATGTGACGTTTGTCGGGCGGCAGAGCAGTGATATCCTTTCCCTCAAAAATCACACGCCCCTCATCGGGCATGATAAATCCGCCGATCATACGCAGTGTTGTGGTCTTCCCGCATCCGGACGGTCCCAGCAAAGTCACAAATTCATTTTTACCGATATCGATGCTCAGATCATCCAGGATCTTTTTCCCGTCAAAAGACTTTGACAGATGTTCCAAATTTAAAATTGCCTGTTCCATTCAGTTACTCCTCATTCCTGTCATTTTTCTTAAAAAGTTGGCGGCGTGCTCACCCAGATCAGCTTCGCCCGGGTGGCACCCGTGTTTGCAATCGAATGCTTCTTGTTGGCAGAAAAATAAAAGCTCTCCCCTGCCTTTACCATATAAACGTTACCTCCCAGCCTGAGCTGGATATGTCCCGATATCACGTATCCGAACTCCTCTCCTTCATGAGGTTTGTCTTCTGCGAGAGCTTCCTTTGGCTGCAGCACCACAAGAAGAGGTTCCATCTGATTCTGCTGTGCATTGGGAACGATCCACTGGATACTGTTTCCCGCTTCATCGATCTTCTCAAAGAAGTCCTCCTCTGAATACACTACATGTTCTTCTTCCGTCTCCCGAAAGAACTCAGAGGGCGTAGTTCCCAGACATTCGATCAGATCCAGCAGTGTCACCACAGAAGGAGCCACCTGGCCACGTTCCAGCTGCGAAATGTAGCCCTTCGTAAGTTCTGCACGATCCGCAAGTTCCTGCTGAGTCAATCCGTTTCGGTTCCTTAGATCCTTTATTTTCTCTCCGATTCTGCCGTTCACATAATTTGGTTCCATGTTTTTTCTCATTTCCTTTGTGATAAATATATCAAACAAAATGTAATTTATACCTAAACTTTCGGCACGTCTTCGATTATACTATTTCTAAACAAAAAGTCAACTATTGTTATCAGTTTTAAACACCCTATCGCATAGCTATAAGACGATAGATCTCCCTGTTTTGCCAAAGAAAAACCGGTGCTCTGGATTTCCTCGCCGCACCGGCTGTTTTACTTACTTTGCTTTTTCTATACGCCATGATCTCATGCCAGATGTTTTTCTCTTTTAAAAATGCATAGATTTCCTGCTTGTTCATTTCATCTTCCCTTCTTTTTTGTTATACTGTAAAATACACTATCGTTTTCACCGTATTTTGTCAAGGAAGGATCAGAAACCATGAGCAATTCCATCGGTCAGCACTTTACACCATGGTCTTTATTGAAATTCGCAGCACCGTCCATCATCATGATGACGTTCATGTCGCTGTACACCATCGTAGACGGAATCTTTATCTCCCGGTTTGTGGGGAGCAATGCCCTATCGTCTCTCAACATCGTCTTTCCCGTCATCACGCTGGCCATTGCCATCGGCACCATGTTTTCCACCGGAGGCAATGCGGTCATCAGTAAATACCTGGGTGAAGGCAATACCAAAAAAGCCTGTCAGTGCCTGACCCAGTTCGTCCTGTTCTGCGTGTCCCTCAGCATCGTACTGGTCGTTCTTTCAATCCTGTTCGCTTCTCCCATTTCCCGTTTTCTGGGAGCTACCGATATCCTGATAGACGACGCCGTTATCTATCTGCGTATCGTCATGGCATTCGCACCGGCCTGCATCCTTCAGACCCTGTTTCAGTCCTACTTCGTAACAGCGGGACACCCCGGCATGGGGCTTGGTCTGATGATCGTCGCCGGATGTACCAACGCCGCTCTGGACTACGTCTTCATCGCAGCCATGCACATGGGGATCGCAGGAGCCGCTCTGGCGACCGGCATCGGTCAGTGCATCCCGGCTGTAGCAGGTGTAGTGTTCTTCCTGTTCACAAAAAAAGAACTCCGCTTCACCCGCTGCGGATTTTATCCTAAAGAAACGGCAAAGGCAGCGTTCAACGGGTCCTCCGAAATGGTGACCGAGCTGTCCACTGCCATTATAACCTTCTTATTTAATATCATTCTCCTGCGCCTTGCCGGGGAACACGGCGTTGCCGCCATCACCATCCTGCTCTACGGAGAATTTCTGTTCAACGGATTTTACCTGGGATTCGCTATCGGTATCAGTCCCATCATCGGATTCCAGTACGGCGCACAGAACCGCCATGAGCTCCGCAGGCTGTACAAGATCGCCTTCCTGTTCGCAGCAGGTACATCCCTGTTTATGGCGCTCCTGGCCTTCCTTCTGTCCGGCCCCATCACGTCGGTATTCACGAAAGATCCGCAGACTTATGTCCTGGCTGTGGCAGGCTTCAAACTCTTCGCAGTCAATTTCCTGTTCAGCGGATTGAACATCACATCCTCAGGATTCTTCACTGCACTGTCCAACGGGAAGACTTCCGCCATCATTTCCTTCTGCAGGACTCTGCTGTTCACAACAGCTGCACTTCTCCTTCTGCCGAGATTTCTCGGCATCACAGGAGCCTGGATCGCCATGCCGGTCGCCGAACTTTGCACCCTGCTAGTATTGATCCCGATCCACGCAAAATATTTCCTTCGCCCGGGGAAACACAACTATCTGCAGGAACCCCCGGATTCAAAATAATATTATTTCAGCACCAGGAATACGTCCATCAAATAATCTTTCAGGTATTCATTGATAGCTCCCATAGCAACACGCATGGCATCCTCTCTCGGATAGCCGTAGATCCCGGAAGAAATCAGAGGAAAAGCGATCGATTGACAGCCTTTTTCTTTTGCTGCCTTCAAAGCATTGATGTACGCATCGTGAAGCAGCGTTTCTTCCTTGTGAAAACCATCTTTCCATATCGGCCCTACTGCATGTATGATATATTTTGCCTGCATATTATATGCATCGGTCGCTACTGCACTGCCTGTCGGACACGGGGCCAGCTTCCTGCAGTCTTCTGCAAGCCGAGGGTCATCTGCTGCTGCAAAGATCGCTCCGCAGACACCGCCTCCCGGCGCCAGCTGTTCATTGGCTGCATTCACCACTGCATCTACATCCATATTGGTTACATCACCGTTTACTACTACTCTTAAAGCCATCTTGATTCCTCCTTTACCGGTTTCGATATACTTTACGGATCATTTTATGTCCTCGATTCAAAGTCCTGTCACAAATCATATTGCCAAAAGCAAATACTCTCGCACAGATCTTATCGTACAGAAAATCGATGATCGCATGATATGCCGTATGCAGTGCCGGTCTGGAAAAAGCATAGACAGATGCGATCGCCAGCCCGAAGCTTAGAATATAAGTAAGTACATTCCCGTCTCCCGGCAGATCGATATGCTCGATGAGATATCGAATCGGTATATGACAAATATACACCGTCATGGTTCGCTGCCCTATCCCCGTACAGAAACTGTCTCTTAT
>NZ_JACRWC010000060.1 GCF_014306095.1 Lentihominibacter faecis | reverse complement strand
CTGTCGAAATCGCCTCGATGTTCATCATCGGATTATCATCACCAAGTTTCATAACAGCGCCCTTGCCAAATTGTTTCTGGATCTGTGCCAGCGCTTCACTTAATGCTTTCTCTCTATCTTCACTCGTATTGATCGTCTTCGCTTCTTTTTTCTTAGTCGCCATTTCTAACCTCCAAATAGTGAACGTCTGTTCTTTTTTATAATACCCTATTCTTCCCGAAAGGTCAATACCAAATCCGAGAAAAGCCGGTTCTCTTCTATTACTTTTTTCCGGAATACAGCTATGGGGCAGACTAGCTGTAACATCATCCGCCTCTTCGCTGTATTTCCTGTCAACCCCGCCTGCGACGTCCGAGGTATCCATATATTACCACAGCATACAGCACCTGTCAACCATTTTCTTCCATGACTTTTCGATTCCTCTGCATTCAAAACAAAACGACCCGCACTGTCCTGGCTTTCAAACAGTGCGGGTCTCATCACAACGATATCACTATCATATATTTCTATAGATCACATTCAGCATGCACAGCAGTGTATAATGACGGTTCCAGCTGCGATTGACGTTTCTCATCTGGATCTTCTTGCAAATCTTTTTGTCACCATATGAGAAACCAATGTAAACAAGACCGACCGGCTTTTCTTCCGAGCCACCGCCTGGTCCTGCGATCCCTGTCACAGAAATGCAGACGTCACTGCCACTGACACGCTTCAGGCCTTCCACCATTTCCAGCGCCGTCTCTTCGCTGACTGCACCGAACTTTTCTAAAGTCTCGGCACTCACACCAAGTTCCTCCATCTTGGCCTGATTGCTGTAAGTCACCAGACCCCGGTCAAAACACTGTGAGATTCCCGGAATATCCGTCATTGTCGATGCGAACATACCGCCGGTACAGGATTCCGCGCTGGACAGCGTCAACCCCTGCTCCATCAGCCTGTCGGCTACCACCTGTGCCAGTTCTTCATCATCACAGCTGTAAATATAATGACCAACGCGCTCTTTGACCATCTCAAGCATTTCGTCTACAGCATGTTCCGCCTCTTCTTCCGTAGCACGCTTGGATGCGATCCGAAGGGAGCACTCCCCTTCTTTTGCATAAGTAGCGAGCGTTGGATCCGTCTGGTTATCGATCAGATCCAGAAGCTGTGTCTCCAGCATAGATTCACCAATGCCGAAGAACCTGATCTGACGGTAATACAATGCTCCGTCGATCATGCTTTGCAGAAACGGAACCACGCTCTTTTGAAACATACGCTTCATCTCCCGCGGAGGTCCCGGCATGCAGATAATATATTTCCCGTCTTTTTCTAATGCAAACCCCGGTGCTGTCCCCGCATCATTGTGAAATACCGTGGCACGGGACGGCATGATCGCCTGTTTCTTGTTATTCTCCGTCATTTCCCTTCCCAGGGTCTTAAAGTATTTTGTGATTTCCTCCAGAACATCATCCATCATCACAAGTGTATCATCGAGTGCTTTGCAGGCCACTTCCTTTGTCAGATCATCCTGAGTCGGTCCCAGCCCTCCGGTAGTCAGGATAAGATCACAATCCTGAAATGCCAGATCGATCATCTCTTCTACGCGCTTTGGGTTGTCACCAACCGTATAGTGATACATCACATCAAACCCCAGCATATTCATCTGCTGTGACAGATACACCGTATTAGTGTTGACGATCTGCCCGAATAAAATCTCAGTTCCCACGCTTAAAATCGCAGTCTTCATACTTGTTTCGCCTTCTTCCTAATGAAATGATATGTAAAACCTACATGGAAAACAGTTGCTTGTTTTTCACGATATATTCCGTTCCAGACACTACTGTCATCACCAGTGCAATCCACAGGAAAATCGTATCCATCGGCAGATTGAAGCTGAGCAGGCTGAAAGGCCAGTTATTGAGCAGCAGCAGCGGGATAGCGATCATCTGCGTGATCGTCTTGATCTTTCCTGTCGTGCCCGCCGCAATTACGATTCCCTGTGCTGCAGCCACCTGACGCATTCCTGTAATAATAAACTCTCGTCCTAAAATAATGATGACCATCCAGCCAGGCACGTCACCTATCTGCGCCAGGCAGATCAGTGCTGACATGACCAGCAGCTTGTCCGCCAGAGGATCCATCAGCTTGCCAAAATTCGTCACCAGATTATACTTGCGGGCGATCTTACCATCCAGCATATCAGTAATGGCGGCCAGAATGAAAATCACCGTCGCAACGTAGCGGTATCCCATCAGAAATACAACAATAAATACTGGGATCGCGAAGATCCGTCCCATGGTCAGTTTATTAGGTAAATTCATGTTACTCCTCCATTCTTCCCACAATATCATAATCGAATGCATCCGTGATCACGACCCTCACCAGATCTCCCGGCACGAGTTCCTGCTCCGCCTGAAAGATCACTGTATTATCGATCTCCGGTGCATCGTACTGTGTTCTTCCTATATAAGCACCTTCTTCATCCTGTCCGTCCACCAGGACCTCGAAAATGCGTCCCACTTTTTCCTCGTTGACTTCTCGGGAAATATCCATCTGCCTGCGCATGATGCTGTCCGCCCGGGCCTGCTTGATCTCTTCATCGATCTGGTTTTCCATATCTCCGGCAACCGTACCTTCCTCCCTGGAATACGCAAATACACCCAGACGTTCAAACTTCTGACTTTCCACGAAGTCTACCAGCTCGTCGAAGTCTTCCTCCCCCTCTCCCGGGAATCCGGTGATCAGCGTCGTCCGAATGTGGATATCCGGAATAGCTTTTCTCAGTCTGCAAAGAGTATCCTTAATGCTTTCCGTCGTCGAATGACGGTTCATGCTGCTCAGCACATGATCCGAAATATGCTGCAATGGAATATCGATATAATGACAGATTTTTTCTTCCGAAGCCATCACTTCTATCAGTTCGTCCGTGATTTTATCCTCATAACAATACATCAGTCGGATCCATCGCAGGCCTTCGATCCTGCAAAGCTTCCGCAGCAGCTTAGCCAGCATAAGTTCTCCGTAAAGATCTCTGCCGTACTCCGTCACATCCTGAGCGATAAGGATCACTTCCCTGCAGCCTTTGGACGCCAGTTCTTCCGCTTCCTGCAAAATATTTTCCATCGGTCTGCTGCGGTATTTCCCGCGGATCTGCGGGATCACGCAGTAAGCACAGCAATTATTGCATCCCTCTGCGATCCGAAGTGTCGCAGTGTACGGGTTTGCCTCCGTTTTTCTCGCGGAAAATTCCATGAATTTTTCTGGCTGGCAGCTAAACAATTTTTGCCTTTGCCCCCGTTTGAAATTCTTCACGATCTGAGGCAGTTTCTCATAGTCGTTGACTCCAAGGAAAATATCCACTTCCGGCATTTCATCGAACAGTTCACTTCCGTATCTCTGTGACAGACATCCCGATACGATCAGTATCTTCTTTTCGGCATCCGTCTCTTCTGCTGCCGCCTGATCATCTTCTTTCTCAATAAAATCCGCCATTTCAAAGATCTTGTCGATGGACTCTTTCTTGGCGTCGTTGATAAATCCGCAGGTGTTGACCAAAATGGCATCCGCCTGTGCCGGATCATCTGTCACATTCATGCCGGAACGTTCCCAGATCCCGGCGATCCCCTCTGAATCGTTGAAATTCTTCGGGCATCCTAATGTTTCTATATACAACTTCATCGTTCTAAATCCTCTGTACTCTCTTTCATGTTCTGCAGATCCGCCTCGGAAATCAACACCTGTCTCGGTCTGCTTCCGTCTGCAGGTCCGATGATCTGTCGTTCTTCCATCATGTCGATGATCCGCGCCGCCCGGTTGTAGCCTATGCGGAATCTGCGCTGCAGCATTGACACAGAGGCCTGCTGTGCCTGCACCACCACTTCTATCGCCTCAGGCAAGAATTCATCTTCCTGGTCTCTGTCGTTTCCACCTGCACCCGAAGTGTGCACCCGCTCGATGGAATCCAGCACATTGCTGGAATACTCTGTATCCTCCACCTGAGCCTTTACAAAGTCGATCACGTTCTTTACTTCCTCGTCTGAGATAAACGGCCCCTGAATCCGCTTCGGCTTGCCGCTTCCCAGCGGATTGAAAAGCATGTCGCCCTTTCCTACCAGTTTTTCCGCTCCTGACATGTCAAGGATCGTCATAGAATCATGATGAGAGGAAACAGCGAAAGCGATCCGCGACGGGATATTGGCCTTGATCAGGCCTGTTACAACATCTGTGGAAGGCCTCTGGGTCGCAACGATCAGATGCATCCCGGCTGCTCTTGCCTTTTGTGCCAGACGACAGATCGATTCTTCCACCTGCGATTTGGCGACCATCATCAGGTCAGCCAGCTCGTCGATTATGATGACGATCTGCGCCATCACCAGATCCTCATCGCCCCGCTCCTTTATTACTTTATTATAGCTTGCCATTTCCCGCACGCCTTCTTCTGCAAATCTCCGGTACCGGTCATCCATCTCTGCCACCGCCCAGTTGAGAGCAGCTGCAGCCTTGGTCGGCTCTGTCACCACCGGTATCAGCATATGCGGGATCCCGTTATAGTTGGAAAGTTCCACCACTTTCGGGTCGATCAGAACCAGCTTGACTTCCTCCGGCGTCGCTTTATATAAAATGCTGGTAATGATGCTGTTGACACAAACGCTCTTTCCTGATCCGGTAGATCCTGCAATCAAAAGGTGGGGCATGGTTTTCAGATCTGCCACGATAGCGTTTCCTTCAATATCCTTGCCCACTGCAAAACTGATCTTGGATCTGGCCTTGCGGAATGCCGGAGTATCTATGATATCCCGGATCATTACCATGCTGTTCTTTTCGTTCTCGATTTCGATCCCCACGGCAGGTTTGCCAGGGATCGGCGCCTCGATACGGATGCTGCGAGCTTCCATATTCAATGCGATATCATTGGCCAGATTAGTGATCCCGCTAACTTTTACTCCTACGTTAGGGTGCACTTCATAGCGGGTTACCGTAGGACCCTGGGTCACATTGGTAACCTCCGCGTCTATATTGAAACTGTGAAGAGTATCCTCCAGCTTCGCTGCTTTTCGCCTCAGGTCGCTCTCACTGTCCATGCTCTGCCCGCTTCCGGCAGGGCTTTTATGGAGCAGATCGATCGGCGGGAATTCGTAAGTTCCCGATGTCGGCACAGATACATTAAAATCTTCTTCCTGCAAAGTGCTCTTCGCAGCTTCGGCCTTTGACAGCTTCGCTTCTGTCGACTTCGGCGAAAATCCACCGATGATCACCGGCGTATTGCGGAATTTCTTCACTTCTTCCGAAGCTCTTTTCAAATCGTCCGCAGCTGCAGCGACGCCTGCCGCCGATACTGCGTCATCCGGATCAAGCACAGGTTCAGCTGCCGGTTCATCCTTGTGAGAATCATAAAACATATCATCATAAGCAGAGGCTCCGTTTTTCGGTTTGTTTCCTTCACTCATGTAGCCCAGGATCTTTTTCTGTCCTGCGCTCAATCGTCCCTTTTCTGTCCTCCGATCTCCAAGAGTTTCTGCATCGTGAAGTTCCATTTCCATCTGCTGCATGCTGATCCGCTTTTTCATCTCCCGTTCTTTCAGCTTGGCTTCTCTGTGCTGAGCCATCTTTTCCTGCCGGAGCTTCAATTCCTCCAGGAATCTGGAGACCGGGGTGTTCATTACAAGGAGAAGACAGATCACAATGATCACGATGGACATTATATAAAGTCCCGGGATCCCGATAAGCTGTACGATCAGACCGCCTGCAGTCATCCCGAAGGCGCCGCCATCGTCCAGCACGATCCCATTGCTGTAATGAAATGCAATGTCCCTCAATCCATACCGTAATGCCTTGGGATCCAGAAATCTAGCCGAATTGATCAGTGAAAGCGTCAGGAATATGATTATAAGCAGTATGACAGACTTGACCCCTGTCCCGATGGTTTTTTTTGCAAAAAGCAGCACGCCGTATAAGATGAAATAATACGGCAAAAAATAGGCTGCAAATCCGAAGCATCCCTTAAAAAACTCCGAAAGGACCCGGCCCAGCTCCCCTGCAGCCGATGTCTGCAGCGCTATCACCAGGAAAATCCCCACTGCGATCACGATGATCGCTATGATTTCATCGCGGATCCTGTGCTCTCCCCCTGGTTGCTGCTTTGCGGCAGTCTCCTGGGCAGCGCCCTTTGCAGACCGCCCTTTAGAACCTGCAGTGCGCCTGTTATTCTCCTTCGAAGATGCTTTTTTCGTTGTTTTCGCATTTTTTCTGCTTCTTGCAGCCATACTACAACTACCTTTCTACGCAAACATCAGCGCATAGCCGATCACGAAAATAGCTAACGCCCATACATAAATGGTAAATCCCGTAAGTTTCTTGTTGGAAACCAGCTTGATCATTGCCTTGATAGCAAACAGTCCAGACAGTGCCGCTACGACTACCCCTGCGATGACCGGTCCGATCTGCGCGATGGACATGCCGGCTTTGAAAGCATCTGGTGCTTCCACGATCACCGATCCTAAAATCGACGGGATAGAGATCAGGAATGCAAACTTCACTGCAAATTCACGGTTCAGACCAGAAATCAGGCCACCGAATAAAGTCGAACCGGAACGTGAAATTCCAGGACAGATAGCAACGCCCTGCATCAGTCCAACGAACAGCGCATGACGAAACTTCATTTCCTTTACACCCTTATTGTTTTTACCCATCTTCTCGGCAATCAGCAGGATCGCACCGGTTATGACCAGACCGGTGCCGATCGCGATCAGGGATAAGTAAAGAGATGCGAACAGATCATTGAACACCAGACCGATGATCGCCGTCGGTATGGTCGCCACGATGATCATGAATCCAAGCCGTCTGGTTGGATTGGCATTGACCCGAAGTCCCTTTCCCGTGAAAATATCTTTGATCACGGCTCCCAGCTCCTTCACCAGTTCCACAATATCGTTCCAGTATACGATGAATACCGATATCAGCGTGCCCAGATGCAGAAGAACCGCAAAAGGCAGCACCTGCTCCGCATCAACACCAAAGAAATACTGCAGCAGTGCCAGATGACCAGAGCTGCTGATCGGTAGAAATTCCGAAAGCCCCTGTGCCAGGCCTAAAATGATTGCCTGCAAATACGTCATGATTAAAATCCTCCTTGCCTTTTATTCATACATAATGGATTATACCACAGCCCCATGGCAAATCCTATGTGTTTTTCCTGTGAATCTTATGTAAATCCCGAAAAAAAAGGGAAATACCTTTACATCTTCGGGCTTGCGGTAGTATAATATCCCAAGATATGACTACAGGAGGACAGTGTTATGAAAAGAAAACCCAATATTGCAGTCGTAGGTGCTACCGGCGTTGTAGGCTCTACATTCCTGAAAGTACTGGAAGAAAGAGACTTCCCGTTCGAGAACATCTACATGATGGCATCTAAAAAATCCGCAGGAAAGACACTGACATTCAAGGGAAAGGAATACACTGTCGAAGAGCTGACAGAGCATTCTTTTGACAAGCCGATCGATATCGCCCTCTTCTCCGCAGGTGGATCCACCAGTGAGAAATTCGCGCCGATCGCAGCAGCCCACGGTGTTACAGTGGTTGACAACAGCAGCCAGTGGAGAATGGATAAGGAAGTTCCACTCGTTGTTCCGGAGGTAAATCCGCAGGACATCGCATGGAACAAGGGCATCATCGCCAATCCGAACTGCTCCACCATCCAGGCTATGGTAGCTTTAAAGCCGCTGCAGGATAAATACGGCATCAAGAGAGTTGTTTACTCTACTTATCAGGCTGTATCCGGTTCGGGAGTAAAGGGTATCAACGACCTTAAAAACGGTCTTGCCGGAGATGACGAACATCTGCAGGCTTACGCTCACCCGATCGCAGGAAACTGCCTGCCGCACATCGATGTGTTCACTGACAACGGCTACACAAAAGAAGAAATGAAGATGATCAACGAAACCCACAAAATCCTGGGTGATGATGATATCAAAGTTACTGCTACTACCGTAAGAGTTCCGGTATTCGACTCTCACAGCGAATCCATCAACATCGAACTGGAGAAGCCGTTTGAACTGGAAGACGTTGTGGAACTGTTCAAGAACTCTCCGGGAATCGTGGTACAGGATGATGTAGCGCACAATGTATATCCTCTGGCAAGAGATGCTGCCGGAACAGATGCTGTTTACATCGGACGTATCAGAAGAGACTTCTCCGTGGATAACGGACTCAATATCTGGGTCGTTGCGGACAACATCCGTAAAGGTGCTGCTACCAACGCCATCCAGATCACAGAAAAACTGGTTGCTGAAATGGACGACTAGCAGATCTGCCTTAAACAACTATATATGAATTTCGCAAGTGCTATAAATTTCCAGGCTTTTGAATCATAAACCTGGGTTTGTAGCACTTCTTTTTTAGGGTTCTTTCCCTGCATAAAAGCCCTGATCAGCTCTGAAAAAGAAGAAAAAAAATACATACTTACGAAAAAGTACGTACTTGCGTTTCACGTAAATTATTATATAATTTGAAAGAGAACAAGAACGAAACAAGACATCATACGAGGAGGTACACTTATGGTTGTATGGCCAATACTCAGTTCCCTTATCATGATTTTTATTTTGATCGTCCCAGGAGTCTTCTTTAAAAAGAAAAATATCCTCACAGAAGATCAGAACGGCGCGATCAACAGCATCGTCGTCAATCTCACCTGGCCCTGCCTGGTCATCGATGCGATGCAGATGAAGTTCAGTCTGCAGGTCCTCAAAGACAGTGCCTACATACTGGTGGTCTGCCTGCTGATCCTGGCGATCATCTTCGCTATCAGCTTCCCTGTCGCCAAGCTGATCAAGCTGCCTAAAACCAAGCAGTACCTGACTGTATTCATGCTGCTGTTCGGCAACACCGGATTCATCGGGATCCCGGTTATCAAAGCCCTCTACGGCACCGACGCTGTATTTTATGCCGCCATCGTGGAGCTGATCAACGACATCCTGATCTTCACCGTAGGAATATTACTGATCCAGCTTTCCGCAGGCGCAAACCTTAAAGTAGGATTCAAACAGTTTATCAATCCCGGACTCATCGGCGTTATCATCGGTCTGGTTCTATTCCTGCTGAACATCCAGCTGCCGAACCTGATCGGCGGCTCCATAGAAATGATCGGTAACGCCACCACACCTCTGACCATGTTCTGCATCGGCTTTCAGATAGGAGGACTTAAATTCAAAGAAATCGCAGGAGACTTCCAGGTCTATGCTATCTGCTTTGTTAAGCTGCTGATCGTTCCGGTACTGACACTTCTGGTGGTCAAACTGTGGGCAGGAAACTTCTCCATGCTGGAAAAAGTACTCATCATCGGTTTTGCTATGCCGGTAGGTGCCGTAGCATCCATCTTCAGCCAGCAATATAAAGGCGAAGCTGCCTTTGCAACCAAGAGCGTGCTCCTCTCCACCGTGCTGTCGCTGATCACGATCCCGATCTTCGCCATCATCATGGAGCTGTAAAAAGTCCGTCTAAAATCGAACGCAAAATGTGGTATGACCATTGGCAGAAGAAGCACTGATCTGACCTTTGTGCTGCTCTACGATGCTCTTTGCGATGGCAAGTCCAAGGCCATAACGACCTTCGCTGCGGTTTCGCGATTTGTCGATACGATAAAATCTCTCAAAGATCTTCTCTTCCTCACCTTTCGGGATTTCTTCTCCGCGATTGGTGACCGTAAGGAAGATCTTTTTATTTTCCTTATAAAGCCGAATGACATTGAATTCATCTTCTATCATTAAAATACGCATGGTTAAAGTTCCCGTATATAAAATACATTTCAATCAATGATGCAATCCTAAACGCTCTTTCAACGCATCCTGCAGCACCGCAGAAAAGTTAATATTCTGCGATATAGCAGCCTCATTGAGCCATGACGGTATGGTCAGTGTTTTCTTAACTGGTTTTTCAAAATGCTCCTTCGCATAAGAATCGACATCGACAGTGATCATATTGACATATCCCTCACCGGGCTTCGATCCGATTTCTCTTAAGACCTCCTTCGGATCCACGTCCTGTAAATCAGACGCTTCCGGCAACTCTTCACCCTCCATTCTAGCAGAATACACATAGCCCGCCAGACAGTCGATCCCACTCTCCAAAGCCTCCTCCAGCGTATCTCCACACGTCGCCAGATAATTCAAATCCGGAAAGACAATCGAATACCCCGATTCTTCCTTATAAATGCATGCCGGATATACCGTTAACATATTATATACCCTCCTTTTTAACAGTCACTTCAGCTTTGCCTGTTTTAAAATAGAATTTTCTACTCCCTTAGTTAAATCCCTACAATGAAACAGGATTTCCCTATCCTTTCCCTTATAATACCACTCAACACGTGTTGAATCAATACGTATCGCTGAAATCCCCCATCAGTTTCCGCCTCTCTCCTGCCATTATATTCTATTTGTAAATAAATGTCAATCAACAATTTCTCTTTTCCTCGCTTCTTTAATTTTCGTTTAAGCATTCTGCCGTATGATACAACCATCACGAAGAACAACAAGATTTGAAAGGAGATCAACGATATGAAAACGATTTCAAAAAGATGGATCAAGAACGCCGTCGCCATCGTGGTGATGCTGGCGCTGTGCGGCTCCATGTTTTTCACCATGAGTTATGCAAAGTCTCACGCACAAGCTTCTGACATGCCACAGATGTCCCAGGGCAGCGACTCTTCCGGAGGTCCAGGCGGCGGAGGGGCACCACCGGATCAATCCGGATCCAGCGATTCCAACAGCCAAAGCGGCGACCAACAGAATACGCAGGACAGCAACGGTCAGCAGAGTGGACAGCCTCCAGCTAAGCCGGAGGATTCTGGAAATAGCGGACAGTCCGGAAACAGCATCGAAGGCAAAAATTCCGTCACCATCAATGACTGTGAACTGACCGATGACAACACCACTCTCAACGGGCAGTCCACGACATACAAGAACATCTTCCTGTATCAGTCCATGAGCGGCGATGCAGCGGACGGACAGGCGGAATTTACGGCAACCAACAGCGATATCACAACCAACAAAGGCGATACTCTGTACGTTACCAACACAACAGCGTCCATCAACCTGAAAAACAACACGATTACCAATAACGACAGCGAAGGGAACTTTCTGCGGGCACAGGCAGATTCCTGGGGTTCATCCGGTTCCAACGGCGGGAATGTCACCCTGACCATGACCAAACAGAAAGCGTCTGGAAACATCGTCATCGACTCTATTTCCACCCTCGACATGACTATGAAATCCGGCTCTTCCTATACGGGCACTATCAATGGCGATAACAGTACCAAGTCCATCAAGCTGACTCTCGATAAAAAATCCAAGATCAAGCTGACAGGCGACAGCTATGTCACCAGCCTGGATGACGCCGACACCGACTACAGCAACATCGATTTCAACGGCTACACGCTGTACGTCAACGGTACCGCCATCAACAAGTAAACATCTCTACCACTAAAAAAGAGGCTGCAGCAACAGACCTTTCACATCTGCGCTGCAGTCTCTCTTATTTTTTCTGCAAAGACGGTATGCATTGCGAAGCCCAATATCCGCGGAGTAGTATTTGTTCGGATATTGGATAGTTATCAGCCCTGTCTCTTA
>NZ_JACRWC010000083.1 GCF_014306095.1 Lentihominibacter faecis | reverse complement strand
AGATGTGTATAAGAGACAGCCTTTGACGCCGCCTCCACAGTAACAGCCGTTCGCGATAGCGATCAGCAGGATCTTTCCATCCAGCACCCTGCCATCATTGTATTCGATCCGAATATCTGCGCCTTTTTTTCGGATCAGGATCAAAAAAACAGAAACGAGATAAGCCAGCGAGCCTCCCACCAGTGGCCACCGCTTGACCCGCGAAGTCAGATCCACCACATTGCAGTCAAATCCTATGTTGAACATGTTGGCACAGTAACTTTCCGTAATATTATTATCGTAAACCGCGTGAAAATGAATCAGATCGCTGCTGACCGACCGGCCGCGCATCTGCCGCCTGATATCCTTGAAATCAGCGGCTTTGCCGTAGTTTCTTATGTAATCATTGCCGGTACCCATAGGGATCGCACCGATTTCCACACCTTCATATCCAAAGCAGCCATTGACCATCTCGTTGATGGTACCATCACCGCCGCAGCCATAGATCCGCAGCCGGGCAGTCTCTGATGCTCTGTCAAGATCACCGGAGCGTTCTGCATCCGCTCCAGCCCTTTCGAAACCTTTGCAGTACTTCTCACAAAGCGCATGTGCATACGCACCGCCGTCGCCCTGTCCTTTCGTAAAATATATTTCATAATCAGCACCAAGCTGGCAAGCCGCCTGCTCGATCGCCGTCACGATCTTTCTTCGGCTCCTCACCTTGCCCGATTCCGGATTCATGATAAAAACGTGCTTCATAGATGCCTCCAAAAATAGTTACCCTTTTAAAAATACCACATTCAGGGTATAATATGCTACAGAAAAGATATAAAATTTCAGATATATTTCAGGAGGTTATGACATATGGATCCAAGAATCGTGAAACTGGCCGATCTACTGGTCGATTATTCCTGCCGTGTGCAGGCCGGCGATAAAGTACTCATAGATTATGAAGGGGACTGCTGCAAAGATCTGGTGCGTCAGCTGATCAAGAAGATTTATGCAAAGGGCGGTCTGCCTTATGTGGACATCCGTGACAGTGCAGTGACACGCGAACTTCTGCTCTCCTGCAGTGAAGAGCAGATCACATTTATGAACGAATGCAGTCTGCAAAAGATGAAAGGCATGCAGGCCTACATCGCCATTCGTGCAGGTGGCAATACAGCAGAGCTTTCCGATGTTCCATCCGACAAGCTGAACATGTACTACCGGCTTACCAGCCCGACTCTCGACTATCGCGTCAATGAAACAAAATGGGTCGTGCTTCGCTATCCGAACAACTCCATGGCGCAGCTGGCAAACACCAGCCTTGAAGCCTTCGAAGACTTTTATTTTGACGTCTGCACTCTGGATTACAGCAAAATGGATCGTGCCATGGATGCGCTTGCAGCTCTGATGGAACGGACGGATAAAGTACACATCAAAGGACCTGGTACCGATCTGACCTTCTCCATCAAAGATATCCCGGCTATCAAATGTGCCGGCGAATGCAATATCCCGGACGGCGAAGTCTACACCGCCCCGGTAAAAGACTCTATGAACGGTATCATCTCATACAATACACCGTCAGAAGAACAGGGCTTCACCTATGAGAACATCGTTTTTGAGATCGAAAACGGCAAGATCGTCAAAGCCACATCCAACGATAACGACCGCATCAACCATCTGCTGGATACCGATGAAGGTGCTCGATACTTCGGCGAATTCGCCATTGGAGTCAATCCATATATTCTCGAACCGATGAAGGACACACTATTCGATGAAAAAATATGCGGCAGCTTCCACCTGACGCCGGGAGCTTCCTACGAAGATGCACCTAATGGAAACAAATCGGCAGTACACTGGGATCTGGTCATGATACAGCGAGCCGAATACGGCGGTGGAGAGATTTACTTCGACGATGTGCTGATCCGCAAAGACGGGATCTTCACTCTGCCGGAGCTTGCCTGCCTCAATCCGGAAAACTTAAGATAGTACTGCTTTTACCATCTATCATCGTCAGGCCAGCGGTCTTCCTGGTCTTCCCATTTTGCAGTTTCCTGCTCGAAGTCTCCCTTGTGGAACATTCTCGTGTTACGGCTTACCGGCTCTGCATCCGGTTCCAGAACCATCGTATCTGTACTGGCTCTCCGATGCTCTTCTGCAGCCTGCGCCGCCTTTGCAGCGATCTCTGAGCTGTGCGATCTTCCTGATCCGCCCAGATCTTCGGGGCCGTTTGGACCTTTCGGACCTTTCGGCCCTTTTCCTTTGCCGCCGCGCTTCTTTATAAGGACTGCTGCGATCACAGCGATAATGACAGCCAGTACAGCTGCAGAAATGATCAGAAGAAGATATCCGCCTGTCATCTCACCTTCGTCGCCTTTTTCATCCACACCGGATTCCATAGTTTCGTTGATTGCAGTCGCTTCCTGGGTCTCTGCCTGAGTCGCCTGTATCACATCGTCTGAATCTGCACTGCCGATCACCTTGACGGTTTTCGTTGCTGACGGGGTATCCAATGCGTTATCGTTCACATCGTACATTTCCGTCGTATTGACTTTAAGCGTAGTGCTGCCGTCACCTACCGCCTGAAATTTGATCTGAAAAGAAATGGAACCGCTGCCGATCTCCTTCATCTGGATGTATCCCGTATTGCCGCTGCTGCTGCCACCGGATAAATAATTCAGCTTGTTCGTATCATAGGTCATGCTTCCATTGACACTTCCGATCTGAGCACCACTGTAGGTGACTGTTACTGTAAACGTTTCGCCACCCTTCACCTGATCGCCTCCGGAAATGGAGACGGTGGACGCTGCAAAAACGCGAGGCGTCAGAAGCGGCACTGCGAAGGCTGCCACCACGAGAAACACGATGATCCTTCGCAAAACCCTGTCATGAAACTGATCTTTTTTCTCACTGTAAGTCATAAAATCCCCTCTTTCTGCTGCTTCCAGCCCTTACTGTCGGCTGCCTGTTTACGGCAGCGGACAGATCGAAGAAGGCATGGAATTATATACTGGAATTTCGAAAGTAACCGCTGAACTTGAATCGCTGCCGAAGGCTTTGCGAACCAGAGTCCCTTCTCCGGCCGCACCCTGCACATTCGTCATGTACTGATGGGTCGCAACGGTGGATAAACCGTTATTTACGTTGAACTTCTTCAGATAATATGTATTCTGCTTTTTGGATACGTAATCTCTGTAGTAGAAATCCGCACCGCCTTTGATAGAGCTGTATACGCTGTTCCATCCATGGTTCTTGGCATAGATCAGACCATTGGTGATCTTGTCGCGTGACGACGTTTCGTAGGCATTTACATTAAAGAAATTGTAATATCCTTTATAACCACTGACTGTACCGGAAATCAGAGAGCTCGTCCCCTTGCTGCCCTGCTCCTGCACGATCATTGCTGCCAGGACGTTCGGATTGACATTGGATGCCTTTCCTACCGCATTGATAAGAGAAGCGTAATTGCTATAACCACCGCCCGGTTTTCTCGTCTCCATAAAGGTTCCCTTCACTACTGCCGCTACCGTATTGGCATTCTGATTGCTGCCGTCATAGCTGTGAGTCATGAACTGATAAACGCCTGTATCATTCAAAAAGTTTCTAGGATCCATATAATATGCGACGACCTTCTTGCTTGCCGGATACCAGCCGCCATCTGCCCTTGACCATGTCTTTGTGGAAGCGTTATATGCTCCGGCTTCAGTGGAGCGATAGCGGACCGGAGAAGACGGACTCACCAGATTCGTATGCGGCTCAGCCGTTTCCTTCGCTAGCGCGTCGTTCCAGCTGATGTTGAGTTTCAGTGCCTTGAATGTCCAGTTCGGATGCATCGCATGAAGAACGCGAAGCCCGGATTTATAGGATTCCGGGAAGCCTTGTGCCGTCATATAGCTTTCGAAGTTGCTGTCAGACGTCACCGTCTGAAGTTTTACATAATCAGAGCAGATATAGCCGTCCTTCGAAGACGTGAACTGGTACTTGTACCAGGCTTTACCGTTTTTATCATTGACAGATCCTGTTACAAGGACTGTCGCGCCCTTGGCCAGCGTTCCCAGCTTGCTGTAAGAGGAACCTGCACCGCTGCGTACATTTAATGGACTGCTAGAAGTCGTCACCGTGCCGACCTGGAATGTGATTTCATTAGAATCTTGTCCGGGATCTGTGGTGCCGCTATTATTGGAAGATCCGTCAGTCGCCTTCACGTACTGAGAAGAAACGAAGCCCTTCTTGCCGTTATAGTTCAGCTGATACCAGACCACGCCTTTGCTGTCAGAAGCCTGTCCTGTAATATCGAATGTTTTGCCCTTGGCCAGCGTTCCCAGCCTGCTGTATGTAGCACCTGCACCGCTACGGACCGTCAGAGGGTCTGACTTTGTATTTACGGTCCCTTTTAAATTGGTAGTCGGTGTCACGGTCGTACTTTCTGAACTTGAAGAACCGGTAGAACTTGTCCTCACATAAGAAGAAGAAACGTATCCGGTCTTACCGTTGTAAGTCAGACGGTACCATATCACCCCACTGCCGTCGGTTGCCTTGCCGGTGATGTCAAAGGTCTTTCCTTTTGCTAAAGATCCCAGTCTGCTATAGGAAGATCCTGGGCCGCTGCGAACAGTCAAAGGGTCTTTTTTCGTATTGATAGTCCCTTTCGTGCCGGAGACTGCGGTTACAGAATGCTGTTTTATGTAAACGTATTTCGAGGAAACGTAACCGTTCTTCGAACCATATCTCATCTTGTACCACGTCACCCCGGACCGATCTTTTCCTGTTCCTGTAACTGTGAAAGTTTTTCCCTTTTTCATCGTTCCGATCTTCGAATAATTAGTGCCTGGACCAGAGCGTACATACAGCGAACTTGCAGTGATCTGGCCGGTTTCACCCGTTCCATAAGCATAACCGTCACGCTGCAGAGAAAGTACCGTAAACGCCGCGGAAAACATTATTACAGCCAGTATGATCGTAAAGATCCTGAAAATCTGTGCATTTTTAATAGTTGACATAATTCTCTCCTTGTTTACCCTGTTTTTCTATAATAAATAATGTGAATTTTAGTCGAAATTTATGTCTTATTATACCGCATAAACGTTGAAATGTCAATGTTTATAGCGTTTTATATATAAATAAAATCAGCATAATTAATATGCTGATTTTACAAAAAAACAAAAATTATCTATATTGTTTCACCATCGAGTGTACGATCGGCAAACCTTTTTGCGCCAGCACCTTTGCAGCCGACTCCCCATCGGCAGGATCTAACAAAACCGCGAAGCTGCATCCGCTTTGCAGTATCACCGGTGACTTGACGACCCGCGCAGGAATACCGTACTGCTGCAGAACATCCGCCGCTCGCTCCGTCGCATAGTATCCGGCAAAAAACAAGTAATAATAGTTACCGCTCACAGGGATTCCTCCCCTCCTGGATTCATACGAGATTCTTTATCATGCGTATGTAAAGGGTCATGAATCCGGCTTTTTCAGCATCTCGGTCGGACACCAGCGGATAGGATGCGATTTTCTTTTTCCCGTCATAGATGTGGATCATCCCTACTTTCTCGCCTTTTTTCACCGGGCATGCCACTGACTTATCGATGGAGATTTTTTTAGTGATGTTCGCTTTTTTTCCTTTTTTCACTGTCGCTGCGATAGTCTCTTCCGGCACGGCCGCTACTTCCTGCTGATCGGATTTTGGCAGGATGATAGTCCGCAGCTTCTGGCCTTTTTTCGCTACAGGTACCGTTTCATATGATGCAAAGCCGTGGTCGAGGAGTCTGGCCGTCTCTGCGAACCGCACCTTGCTGTCTTTGCAGCCGAGTACGACTGCGATCATTCTGGTAGAATCACGCTGAGCCGCTTCCGCCAGGCAGTAGCCTGCATCCTGGGTGAATCCGGTCTTGCCGCCGATGGCTCCCTTGTATGTCCGGATCATCTTGTTGGTGTTGGTCAGGGTAAAGTCCTTTTCCTTCCCCGGCAGTCCCACCTTGATATCCTCCTGCCATGCGGTGAACCAGTCGCGGGCGAATTCGTAAGTCATCAGCTGCCGGCATATCATCCCTATATCATATGCACAAGAATAATGTTCTGCCACAGGAAGCCCGTTGGTGTTGACAAAATGGCTGTTTTTCAATCCCATTTCAGCCGCCTTGGCGTTCATATCGTCCACGAATTCCTCTACGCTGCCCGACAGATGCTCCGCTAAAGCCACAGCTCCATCGTTGGCGCTGGCCATGATCACGCCTTTTAACAGTTCCTCCACCGTATGCTGCTCCCCTGGCTCCAGGTACATCTGGCTTCCGCCCATGGAGGCTGCGTTCTCTGAGATGGTCACCTTGTCGTTCGTGGCGATCTTTCCCTTGTCGCAGGCATCCAGCAATAAAAGCAGCGTCATCACTTTGGTGACCGATGCTGGCGGCAGGTGTTTTTTCGCGTTTTGTGCAAAGAGTACCCGTCCGCTGTTTCCGTCGATGAGCACAGCAGCTTTCGCATCGATTTTCATGCCGCCTTCGGTGGACGCTTTTTGCGAGCCTTCGGCACCAGCCTTTGCAGAAGTCTGCTGCGCCTGCCCATCTATGATCTGCAAAGACCGCTTCTGCGGATGAAATTTCTCCACTCCCAAAAATCCCCCGCCTGCCAGCACCGCGACCGCAGCAGCCGTGCATAAAACCTTCTCCCATACCTTCCGTTTCTTCTTCACAAAAAAACCTCCCTTCCCCTTTCAATGTATGCGGGGCGGGAGGGAAAAAGACGAGGTTTGAGGATCGAGGCGGGATGAAAACAACACGACGAAATTTCCAACGAAGTTTATTTCCCGGCAAAATGAATATGAGCTGTCAGATTATGATGCTGCAAAGTATACTCCAGCTTCCATCCGTGAAATTTGGATATTTCGTGGCAAAGCGGGATCCCGTAACCGCTGCCTTTGATTTTTTCTCTGGATAATAGTTCTCCTTGGTTCAGATGGCGCACATCGCGCGCAGTCAATGCCGGGGCTTCATTGGAGATGGTGATTCCCTCTGCTGAAGCTGCGATCTGAACGCTTTTCGATTCCCGCAGTCCATTGTTGACCAGATTGAGAAGCATGGATTTTATTAGTACTGGATCACATTCCAGCGTAGCCAGACTGCTCTCAATAGAAATCCCATCATCTAGCTGACACAGTTCTTCCAATAGTGGTTCCATAGAAATAACTTCCCGATGAATCCCCGTATTTTTAATGCTATCCAAGGTCAAGACTCGATCCACGATATCCTTCATATAATAAGCTTCCTGCAAAATCTGCTGCTGTGCAAATTTCCGATCCGCCTCAGACAGCCTTGATGTCTGTGACAAATACTGCGCATATCCCATCACGCTGGTCAGCGGCGTTTTCAGCTCGTGAGAAATATTGCTAACAGGACGATAGATCCGTTTCATCGCCTGATACAGCAATGCTCCTACGATAGCGCTGATCAGAAGCATAGCTGCCGCCGTCCCTGCCAGAATCTTGTATTGTTTTCCATAAAACCCGGCCAAATTCTTTGCATAACAAAGCTCCGCATTCTGATCGCGGATTCCCGCATCCAGCAGAGAATCATAATAGTAAAAAGTATCGTTTCCCACTCGCACCGTACCGTTATGCTCTGCCAGTATCGCGTCATCGGGAAAGGAATTCATCCATTGTTCTCCATCAAAAATGATTTTTAAGTATGTCTGCCTGCCGCTGTAAAAATGCAACAAACGTTCCATCTCCAGTTCCGAAGGCGCTTTTTCATTCACTGCAGAAATTCTTGCGGTCAGCTGCTGCGCCTCTGCTCTGCAAAATTCCATTTCCCTCGTCAATGCACTTTTAAACTGATACACCGACCAGATTCCGAATGCGATGTTGAGAAGGATAAAAAACACGCAAAACGTCAGCAGAAAGCTTTTTTCCCAGAGTTTCAAAGTTGTTTTCGGTTTCTTTTTCATCATTTGATCTCCAGCTTATATCCCATTTTAAATACAGTTTTGATCGTTTTATGTAGATCCAGTTTTTTTCGCAAGCGCTGCACATGGATGTCCACCGTGCGTAAGTCGCCGTCGAATCCCGGCTCCCATGCCAGTTCTAACAGCTGCTGCCGGGAAAGGACTTTGTTCTTATGTTCTGCAAAGGCTTTCAGCAGCTCAAACTCACGGGCGCTGAGATCTATTTCCTGTTTTTCCCGAGAAACACTGCAGGTTTGCAGGTCGATCTTAAGGTCGCCGATCTGCAAAACAACCTCTTTCTTCTTTGGCACCTTTCTGCAAAGGACGGCCTGGACGCGTGCCGCCAACTCCTGCAAATCAAATGGCTTTACGAGATAATCGTAAGCGCCTAGTTCAAACCCACGCAGACGGTCCTTGACTTCATCCCGTGCTGTAATATAGATAACTGGAACATCTCCCAGATGTCGGTGCAAAGAGAACCCGTCGATATCTGGCAAATTCACATCGAGTAAAATCAGATCCAGCGATTCTCTATCCACCACAGAAACCGCCTCTGCCCCGCAGGAAACCTGCGACATTTGATATCCCTTTGCAGCCAGCGTGCGGCAGATCAGTTCCCGAATAGCAAAGTCATCTTCTACTACTAAAATATTGGTCATGGTGCCACTTCCTTTCCAAAGGCTCCCGGCGTGCAGGAGCCTTATCCCTGAAAAGACTTTTCTTTATTTTACTGTACCGGCACATACTGTACAAGACTGGATTGTCCATCCATCGTAGATACGGCAAGGATCATCGTTCCATCCTCCTGCACCGCCAGATTACGCAAATCGCCTTTTCCAGTCATGCTGCGAATATTCTTTCCTGAAATCAGGCAGGACTCACCCCGAGCTGTGATCTTCCAGAGTCCCTGTTTATCTCCATAATAAAGAATGTTCTGATCTTCTGTAGCCGCAGTCACATATTCTCGTTCAAAGGCATCTGGATCGATGTGCTTCTGAAGTCGTTCCAAGACAGGTTCTAAGGATGTCTCTGTTCTTTCAGAGCTTACTGTTGCCAGTTGCTTTGCATCCACTGCATAGACGCCGTTTTCTCCTGCAAAGAGTTTGCCGTTAAGCAAATCCACTTTATCATAGCTGAGGACTTTGCCTTTCCATGTTCCACTGGTTTTATTCACTTCATAAAGATTTCCCTGAATATCTTCCAGATAACAACTGTTTCCAGCGAAATGCATTTTATAACAGCTTCGTTCCTGTACGGTTTTGTGTTCAATGGAAATGATAGTTCCGTTCGGCTGAATGATGAAATTATAATTATTTGTTTTCAGATTGGAAGAATCTTTTTCTACATCTGCTTTGGATGTATTCGGAGTAATACCCAGATAGATGCCAATCGTTCCATCCTCTGCCAGATAGCCATATCCTTCTACATAATCCGTTTGTTTGATCGTGATCGGTAAACGTGAAGCATATCTCGCAGTCTCCTCCCAGGTTTTACCCTGATCTTTCGATGTATAGCATATCACGTCCTGGGCCTGGGAACTTCCTGCTACAGCGCAAATCGTTCCATCCTGCATCGCTTTCAAATCCGTAATATACTCCGCTTCCTCCGGCAAGTCAAAAGATGTCGCCTCATACGAAGCTGTTTCCGCGTCTGCATCTGCCTGCGGCTGGCGAAATGAAGCCAGCACCAGTCCCAGCGATAAAGTTGTCACCAGTAAAACCAGTAGTGTAATCTTTTTCTTCATTATTATCACCTTTTCCTTTTCTTCGACAATAGTAAAAGGATTTCTGCGATCCGGATCCTTTGCAGACTCCTCATCTTATACTCCTATCTTACATTACAGATGTTTCAGAGTTGTTACAGATGTAGAAAAATGTTTTTATTTTTGAAAAATATTGTTCTGAATGGAATTGTAGAATACTATATAGGTGGAGGTATTGTATGTGTATGTATTGCAAGAATGACACATTGGTTGAAAGCACAACGACACACGTTGTGAATTATAAGAATTGTACGATCATAATCAAAAACGTTCCATGCCGTGAGTGTAGTCAATGCGGTGAGAAATATTACACGGATGAAGTCTCCGAACGGTTGGAACAACTCGTTGCAGCAGCAAAGAAATTGATGCAAGAAGTAGCAGTGATAGACTATGGGCAGGCCGCTTAGTTTTCACATAAGCATCTTAAAAATGGATAATGAAAAAGGGACATAACATAAGATACAATGCTGTGTCCCTTTTTGTTATCGATTTATTTCCTCTCCCCAATAAACGCTGCAATATTATCAAACTCGATGATGGCTCGCTTGATCATGGATTCCTTCGTTGCGAAAGCAACGTGCGGTGTCACCACGGTGTGCGGCGTGTGAAGCAGCGGATCCGCCGGGTCAAGCGGTGGTTCTGCATCGAACACGTCGATTCCGGCGCCTGCGATTTTTCCAGACTGCAAAGCGTCCGCCAGTGCTTTCGTATCTGCCACCGGACCGCGGGCTGTATTGATAAGGATCGCCGACGGCTTCATCAGTGCCAGCTCCTTTTCACCGATGATTCCCTTCGTTTCCGGCGTCAAAGGTACGTGGAGAGAAACGATATCGGATTTTTCCAACAACTCTTCCAGAGCCACATAATCCACATCCTTGACCTTGCCCGGTGTCCGATTATAAGCCAGAACATTCATGTGGAATGCCTTGGCCAGCTCGATGACTCTGGCTCCGATGGCTCCTGTTCCTACCACACCGATGGTCTTGCCTTCCAGCTCAAATCCCACCAGACCGTCTTTCGTGCCGCCTGCTCTGGCCGCTTCGTCGCACGGTAAAATATTCCGGTACACGTCCAGCATCAGCCCGAAAGTCAGCTCCGCTACGGCGGTCGTCGCATATCCGGCGCAGTTCTGGACTTTAATGCCGCGTTCTTCGCAGTAAGCCAGATCCACGTGATCCAGACCTGTAAAGGCTACTGCCAGCATCTTCAGGTTCTCGCACTGTTCCAGCACCTCCCGCGGGAACGGCAGATTGCCCAGGGCAATGATATCCGCGTCTTTGCCTCGCTCGCCAAGCTCTTTCACATCCGTCGTGCGTGTATCATAGCAGACGATTTCATGCTCTTGCCCAACAGCCGCCCGCGCGATTTCAAGGAAACGCTTTTCCTCTACCGCCAACGGCTCGATCACTACGATTTTCATAATCTCTTCCTCCGTATTTCAAACCTTTAGTCTTCCAGCAAAGTGATTTCAATATCCTGTGCCCCATCGTACAGTACCTTGCGGCCGAAATCATACAGATCGTCCAGTCCCTCGATGATGGTCAGGAAATGATTCCCCGAAAGCTGTCCGTGCTGGCTGGCAAACATACATCTGCCGTAGGACATGATGATTTCCATTTCGCTGATGCCGCCTGGATACAGGAGCATCTCTCCCTTTGCAGGATGAGACGTATGGTTTTCGTAATCCAGACCCGTCCGCAGATCGCCGTATGGGATCCAGATGCCTTCACCGCTCCAGCGCACGTGGATGAACTGACTCTTCAGCGGCAGCATATTTTCAAATACGCGACACGTTTCCGGCGCTTCCTCTGTCAAAAGTTTTCCAACAAAACGAAATTCACCTGATTTGATTTCAACCTTTTTCATGATAGTCTCCTCCTTAAAAGAATCTTTTTTTCACCATAACAGATAAAGTACACTTGACTGCAAGCGAAAAGCTCTCTAACATCTAAAGTATACTTTAGATGTTGCTTTTGCGCAAGGTGCGTTCTATAATAAAAACAGCAAAAGAAAGGAACAGCTTATGAGAATCGGAGCCTTTGCAGAAAAATACAATATGAATGTGTCCGCCGTCCGCTATTATGTAGAACGCGGACTTTTAACGCCGCAGCGCCGCAACAACCCTGTCTC
>NZ_JACRWC010000040.1 GCF_014306095.1 Lentihominibacter faecis | reverse complement strand
CGGCAGCGTCAGATGTGTATAAGAGACAGGCCGGGATACGGTTATGCCAAGGTTTCCAAATCAGTGTCAGAAGGGTGGGGCGAGATGATGGAGCGGTATCTTGAACAGCGGGAAAGCCTGCGAAAGGTGATCCAGCTGGTGGATATCCGCCATGCACCTTCGAAACAGGATGTGGAAATGTATCAGTATCTGCGTCATTTCGGACTCGATGGAATCGTTGTAGCTACCAAAGCAGATAAAATTTCCAGAAATCAGCTGCCGAAACAGATCAAGCTGATCCGACAGACTTTGAAACTTTCAGCAGAGGACGTGGTGATCCCGGTCTCAGCACTGAAAAAGACAGGATATGAAGAATTACTTGATGTCATGGAAGAAATACTGGAGGACTAAATGCAGTTTTTGGGAATACGGGTATTACTTAAAAGAATCAAGGCCATTCGTTTTATGATGGCAGATAAAACGGTTCCGAAACGAAAGAAAGCGCTGATCGTTTTCGGTATCATTTACCTGTTTTTACCTATCGATCTTATACCGCCGATCTTGTTTCCGATCGGCTGGATCGATGATTTTCTGCTGTGGCTGTTTATTCTCTATCATTTGCGCAATGAGCTGGACAGTTACTGGACAGGAGGAAAGACGAAAGATTTTTCGAAAAAATACCGTGGAAAAACCTTTGTGGATGATGTAGAATATGAAGTAAAGGAAGAGTCTGCGGAAGACAAAAATAACCAATAGCAAGGAGAAATCGCAATGCATCAGGATACAATCGGAACAGTTATGATCACACAGGAAGAAATCAATGCAAAGGCTGCAGAGATAGGCCAGCAGATCGAAAAGGACTTTGCAGGAGAGGAAGTAGTCCTTATCGGTATTTTGCGAGGCGCTGTGTTGTGGATGGGGGATATCATGAAGAATGTGAACCTTGATATGGTGATCGACTTTATGGCAGTCAGCAGCTATGGTGCATCAACAAAATCTTCCGGTGTCGTAAAGATCAACAAGGATCTGGATACCAATATCAGTGGCAAAAACGTTATCATCGTAGAGGATATCGTGGATTCGGGCACCACTCTCAATTATCTGAAAGCGTATCTGCAGAATCACGATGCCAAGTGTGTGAAGATCTGTACGCTTCTTGACAAACCGGAAGGGCGCAGAGTGGATATCGATGTGGATTATATAGGATTTACCGTAGATGACAGGTTTATCGTAGGTTATGGACTGGACTTCGATCAGAAGTACCGGAATCTTCCGTATATCACTTATCTGGAACAGGAGTAAACAAAACGCCCGAAAAAGCCGGAGAAGTTTTATGGGATCAATAGAAAACAAAGAGCGTCGCGCAAAGTGGCAGGACATTCCCTGAGCCATGTGCGGACGCTCTTTTTTAATTCTCCATCTGGCATGCCAGAAGCTTTGCACCAAGTTCTGCTGTTTTGACTTCCGCTTCCGTCAGCGCATGGTTTTCGGTGGGAAGAACGGTCACAGATCCGATGGGATCCCCATTGGTGAGGATCGGAACCACAAGCCTTGAGGCAGTCCTTGACTTTTCTTTACACTGGATGATCTCATCCAGCGCAGTATCGATCTGCTGATTCAGATAATCTTTTTTGCGAAGCCCTGAAGCTGCGATGAACCGGTCGGTATCGGAAATCAGTACAGGAAGCCCCAGCACAGTAGAGGCTGTTTCGGCGAAACTCTTGGCTATCTGCCCCAGTTCGTTGATGGGTGAATATTTTTTCAAGATAACTTCGCCTGCTGTTCCTGTATAGATTTCCAGAGGATCGCCCTCACGGATCCGCAGGACCTTGCGGATTTCTTTTGGGACAACTACTCTCCCCAGATCGTCGATCCTTCTTACGATTCCCGTTGCTTTCATATTATTTCCTCCAGTAAAAATTTCTAAGTCTATTGTCTGTAAAAACTGGACAATTATACCTGTAAAAATCTTTGACTTTTCGAGGTTCTTGCAGTAACATTTTATCATAGGCGAGGTTTGCGCAGAGGTATGTATATGAAAAAACAACTGGAAAAATTAAAGAAATTATGGAAACTGATTTTTGGCAGAACAGGGATACTGGTTTTCCTGCTGCTGGTGCAGGCAGTGATCCTGTTTGGAGGGTTTGCCCTCATCGATAAGAGTGCCTGGATCGTCAACTATACCATCGGTCTTCTGGCCGTCATCATCTTGATCTACATTCTCAATGCCAGAAGCAATTCGAGTTTCAAGCTCATGTGGATCATACTGATCCTGGTGGTGCCGGTCGTGGGAGTGGCTTTCTATATTTTCACCAGAGTGCAGCCGGGCACGGCTTATATCTCTCATCGGGTCAATGCGCTGATCGAAGAAGAAAAGGACTATCTGACACCGCATAAAGACACGCTGTATGATGTGTATGCAGAGTCGAAACAGGAATGCGGTTTCATGCAGTATTTATATAAACGGGGCAAGTATCCGGTCTACAGCAATGCCAGCGTAAAATATTTCCCGCTTGGAGAGGATAAATTTCAGGAACTGCTGTACCAGCTGGAACGTGCTGAGAAGTTTATTTTTCTGGAATATTTCATCGTGGATAAAGGCATCATGTGGAACCGGATCCTGAGGATTCTGGCGCGCAAGGCGCGAGAAGGCGTGGAAGTGCGATTTATGTATGATGGCACCTGTACATTGTCCCTTTTGCCGCGAAATTACCCGAAACGTCTGGAACAACTGGGTATCCAGTGTAAAATCTTTGCGCCGATGCGACCGTTTTTATCTACGCATCAGAATAACCGGGATCATAGAAAGATCGCGGTCATCGATGGGCGGGCAGCTTTCACAGGCGGCGTGAATCTGGCAGATGAGTATATCAATCGAAAAGAACGATTCGGCCACTGGAAAGATACTGCCGTCATGGTGCAGGGAGAAGCGGTCAACAGCTTTACACTGATGTTTCTGCAGCTGTGGAATATCAACGTGAAGGAAAAGGAAGATTACAGTAAATACATGCAGTACACCTCTGTCATCGATCGCGGAATGCGAAATGGCGGATATGTCGTTCCCTACGGAGACAGCCCGTATGACGATGAGGATGTGGGTGAAAAGGTATACCTTGATATCCTCAACAGGTCGCAGGATTATGTACATATCATGACACCGTATCTGATCATCGATGAAGAAATGATCAATGCCCTGATCTTTGCAGCACAGAGAGGGGTAGAGGTAAAGTTGATCCTGCCGCATATCCCGGATAAGAAATATGCCTATCTGCTGGCACGGACTTATTATCAGCAGCTGATCAGCAATGGGGTGGAAATCTACGAATATACACCGGGATTTGTACACGCCAAGGTTTTCACATGTGATGACGAACGTGCTGTGGTAGGGACCATCAATCTGGACTACCGGAGCCTGTATCTCCATTTTGAGTGTGCTGCGTATATCTGGAAAAACCCTGTGATCAATGATATTGAACTTGACTTTTTTCATACGTTAGAGAAATGTCAGCGTATTGATCTGGAAAACTGTAAAAAATATAATCCGATCGCCAAACTGGCAGGTCAGATCCTGCGTTTGATCGCACCGCTGATGTAAGGATACAAGAAGGAGGAGCTATGCTTTTTAAACAAATCAATATACTGGATGAAAATCTGAAACTGCAGGAGGATTGCTATGTGGCAGTTCGAAATGGGAAGATCGTTTCGATCAGTGCACAGCGCCCTGCAGGAGAATGGGAACGGGAATACGACGGCAGAGGCAAACTGCTTATGAGCGGATTTTATAACGCTCATGCCCATTCGCCAATGACGCTTATGCGTGGATATGGAGAAAATCTGAAACTGCAGGACTGGCTCAACAAGAAAATCTTCCCGTTTGAGGCAAAACTGGATGGCAATGCCGTTTACTGGGGCACCATGCTGGCTCTGGCAGAATCGTTCCGATTCGGGATCGTGTCCACAAGCGATATGTATTACTTCTGCGATGATATGGCCAGAGCTTTTGCAGACAGCGGGGCGAAGGGAAATATTGCAAGATCCATCGCCAACGTCACAGGGGAGGATCCACGCAGCCTTGTGAGTATGCAGGAGACAAAAGATTTTTACAGAGATTATAATGGAGCCGAAAATGGGCGGATCCTGGTGGATATGAGCCTTCACGCGGAATACACTTCGGATCCGGCAACCGCACGTGCACTGGCTGATTACGCACGCGGCATCGATACGAGGATGCAGGTGCATGTATCGGAGACGAAACAGGAGCATGAAGAATGCATTGGGCGTCATGGAAAAACGCCTGCGGCGTATCTGGAGAGTTGCGGGATCTTCGATGTGCCGGCAGTTGCAGCTCATTGTGTCTATGCGACGGAGGAGGATCTGGAGATCTTTCGGCGCAAAGGAGTGACCGTCGCCTTAAATCCGGTCAGCAATATGAAGCTGGACAGCGGGATATGCAATGGCGGAAGACTGCTGCGTGAAGGCGTGAAGGTTGCTGTTGGCACCGATAGCGTGGCCAGCAACAACAGTCTCAACTTCGTGGAGGAAATGAAGCTGATGGCGATCGGCGGCAAGATCGCGGCGGATGATCCAACAGCTGTGACGCCGGAAGAGGTGATCCGGGCGGCGACGCTGGGTGGTGCAAAGGCGCAGGGGCGCGGAGACTGCGGTGTGCTGAAGGAAGGCAATCGTGCAGATCTGATCGTGATGGATCTTTCGGTGCCTAATATGCATCCGGTGCACAACATGGTCAACAATATCGTCTACTCGGCATCGGGAAGCGACATTTTAATGACTATGATCGATGGAAAAGTGGTATATGAAAACGGTGATTACTGTACAATAGATATAGAACGTGTGCTGTTCGAGGCTGTTACAGCAACAAAAAATATTCTTGGGAGACTGTGATCTATGACCAAAACATCGCTTGTAAAGGGAACTGCCGTGCTGGCGGCAGCTGGACTGTTTGTCAAGTTTCTGGGGGCTTTTTTTCGGATTCCTCTGGCAAATATGATCGGTGCGGCAGGCATGGCCAGTTATGCGCCGGCCTATTCCCTTTACAATTTCCTGCTGGTGTTTTCGACGGCAGGCATTCCGGTGGCTGTGTCCAAAATGGTTTCGGAACGTCAGGCAGACGGACGATGCAGGGAAGCCGCGCAGGTGTTTCATCTTTCGCGGATGCTGATGTTTATGACGGGAATAACAGGATTTGGGATCGTGTTTCTTTATGCAGAGGAGATCGCAGGGCTGTTTCATGTACCGGGTGCGTCTCTTTCGATGCGAGCTATGGCACCGGCACTGTTTCTGGTCCCGCTGGTTGCTTCCTATCGTGGATATTTCCAGGGAATGAACAATATGATCCCCACAGCTGTTTCTCAAATCACGGAGCAGATCTTTCGTGTTGCTGCAGGACTGACAATGGCTATGTTCCTGAAGGATAACGTCTGGATCTTCGATGGGTTTACGTGGCAGCAGAGGGGTGCGGCAGGTGGATGCTTCGGAGCGGCTGCAGGCGGTCTGGGTGGACTTCTTGCGATCCTGATCATGTATCTTATGGTGCGGCGTCAGCTGAAAGAACGGATACGGCAGGACAGGATCCGGCGGCGCAGCTCTTCGCTTCTGCTGCTGAAACGGATCCTGATCATTGCACTTCCTGTCACGCTTGGTGCTGCGATCATGCCTATTGTCGGTCTGATCGATGCAGGAGTGGTAGCGTTCAGGCTGCAGGCCTCCGGATGGGAGAAAGAAGTGGCAGAGGATCTATATGGTCAGCTGACGGGATTTGCAGCACCTTTGATCGGGTTCCCTCAGATATTGATCCAGTCGGTAGTCGTAAGTCTCGTGCCTCTGGTGGCTGCTGCAAAGCAGAAAAAAGATGTTTTTTTGTTGAGGGAAACGCTGCAGACGGGATATCGGATCGCCATGATCCTGGGAATGCCGTGTGCGATAGGACTGATCGCTTTAGCGAAACCGATATTGCTGCTGCTGTATCCGACACAGAAGGCAAGTGCCATTCATGCGGCACCCTGCCTGCAGCTTCTTGGGCTTGGTTTTCTTGCCCTGGCCATCGTACAGGTCTCTACAGGGGCACTGCAGGGAATGGGTAAACAGTTGATCCCCGTGCGAAATCTGTTTCTGGGAGTAGTGGTGAAATTTGCACTCACGTGGTCGCTGACAGCGATCCCGGCTGTCAATATAAAAGGTGCGGCACTGGGAAATGCAGCGGCGTATACGATCGCAGCTGTGATGGATGTGAGGGCACTGAGGAGAACTACCGGGACTCGGGTAAATATGATCCAGACATTTTGGAAGCCGGCACTCTGTTCTGTTATCATGGGATTGTCGGCAGCGTTTTGCTATGGGATCCTTTATGGGTGGACAGGATATAACAGTATAGCCTGTCTGGGAGCGGTGACTGCTGCCGTATTCATATATGGGATACTGATCCTGCGCACTGGTACGATTCAGAAAGAAGAAATGAGACGAATCCCCGCAGGGCGTAAATTTGTCTCATTTTGTGAAAAAATCAAATTATGGTAAATGTATGACGATTTTGTCAGTAAAGTCTTGAAAAAAATGTGTATTTGGGAGAAATGGAACTTGACAAAACCGTTGAAAAATGGGACAATAGTCCACGAAGGTGATTCACCTGACATTGGACTTGTTATAAAAACGATAGTTGAAACTATTCGTTATTATTTTTAAGGAGGATTTATTGATGAATAAGGCTGAATTAGTAGCTGCAGTAGCAGAAAAAACTGGTTTTACTAAAAAGGATGCAGAACTGGCTGTAAATGCTTTCGTATCCAGCGTAGAGAGTGCACTGGTCAAGGAAGAAAAAGTACAGTTGATCGGATTTGGTACTTTTGAAGTTCGCCAGAGAAAAGCAAGACAGGGAAGAAATCCTAGAAAACCGGGAGAAGTGATCAAAATCGATGCTTCTAAAGCTCCAGTATTCAAGGCAGGTAAAGCATTAAAGGATGCTGTAAACAAATAAATGAAATTCCGGGGCAGCGCAGCTGCCCTTTTTTTATAACATAGGAACATATGAGGTGGCTGATATGAAAAGAGAAATGAGAAGAAAAGACAGGATGATCTCCGAGGAAGAATGCCTGAAGGCTCTGGAGGAGGCAGAATATGGCTCTCTGGCAACCATAAGTGAAGACGGCACACCATATATCACACCGCTGAACTTCGTATACACAGATGGTGCACTGTATTTCCACTGTGCTAAAGACGTCGGTCACAAACTGGACAACATCGCCAGGAATCACAATGCATGTTTCAGCATCGTGGACTCCGTGGAACTGATGCCGGAGAAGTTTGCAACAAAGTACAGATCCGTAACGGTCTTCGGAACGGTAGATGTTGTGAAAGACGCTGCAGAAAAACGAAGTGCCATCGAAGCGCTGGCGTTAAAAATCAGTCCGGATCATCGTGAAGCCGGTCTGGAATATATCAATGCAGCGATCGACAAGATCAGTATGTTAAGATTTAAAATAGATCATATGACTGGGAAGGCATCAAAATAATGAGAATCGATAAGTTTCTAAAAAATTCCAGGATCATAAAAAGAAGAACAGTCGCGAAAGAAGCCTGTGAGCAGGGCAGGATCCTGCTCAATGATAAAACAGCCAAGCCTGGTGCTGAAGTGCAGGAGGGAGATGAGATCTTCGTTCAGTTCGGCAACGGCAGCCTGCGTGTGGAAGTCGTGGCGCTTCTGGAATCCTGCAGGAAAGAAGATGCGGTAAAAATGTACCGCGTCATCGAATAGAAGAAAAACGTGAGGAAAAAGCTTTGCAGAGGAGAAACAAGCCGTCTGCAAAGCTTTTCTTGCTTTTTGCAGAAGATGCGGTTAGACTTACGGTATAAGAAGAAGTCCGGATTTATATGGGGAAAATTATGAAAACAAAGAATCCACGAAACAAATCCAGTAACCGAAGTATCAAAAAAGCGATCCTCGCAGTTACCTGCTGTGTCATCCTGGCAGGAATCGGCGGTGCTGCACTTTTTCATCTGATGCCGTCAAAGGATGCAGAGCCTGCAGCTGCAGAACCGGTAAAAGAGCAGACGATCATGATCGGAAACGGCGGTGATATCATCATCCACAGCCCGTTCTACCGTTCCAGTGCTTATAAAAAAGACGGAGACTATGATTTTACGCCGTGCTTTTCCAACATAAAGGATGTTTACGGGGAAGGAGATTTTTCTGTCATCGATATCGAGACCTGTCTGCCGGGTAAGGAAGTGGGCTATTCCGGTTATCCCATGTTCAAATCGCCGGACTCGCTGGTGGATTCCCTTGCTGCCAGCGGCATTGATATGATCCTGCTGGCAAACAATCACATCTATGATTATGGCAACACCGGATTTCTGCGCACAACACAGGTCATGAAGGATAAGGGCATGCTTTATACTGGCGCGCGTCATTCAGAAGAAGAAAAAAAATACGTGGTGCAGGACATCAACGGTATAAAAGTGGGCATGATCAATTACGTGTACGAGACTCCCCGTTCTGACGATAAAAAAGGACTCAACGGTATTGCGATTGATCCGGAAGTGGCGCCGCTGCTCAATTCATTCGATCCCAACGACAGGGAGAGTTTCTACCAGGAGATCGAAGAGCAGATCAAGGCTATGCGAAAAGATGGTGCAGAATTCATCATCGTATATCCGCACTGGGGAATCGAATATCAGATGACAGAAGCTTCCTGGCAGCGTGAAATCGCACAGAAGCTGTGTAATATGGGCGTCGATGCTATCATCGGTGGTCATCCGCACGTGATCGAGCCTGTGGATGTGTTTACCAGCGAAGATGGAACGCACAAGACTTTCTGTGCCTTCTCTTTAGGCAATCAGTTATCCAATCAGCGCAGAGAGATGATGCGCCTTAAGACCGGTAATACGGAGGATGGACTGTTTATCGATCTGGAAATCACAAGGAACAAGAAAGGCGATGTATCGCTGACAGGTGTGAAATATATCCCGACCTGGGTGTATAAGAATGCTTCTGGACCGACCTATTCCATCGTCCCGGTGGACGACCCTTCTACTGTGGAGGAAAAGACGGGTATCAAAGGGATCCAGGCCCAGGCCCAGGCGTCCTACGACAGAACGTACAAGATCATCGGTGACGGGGTGAATAAAGTCAGCGAGGCATACGGATTTTAAGAACCGGGCAGCCTTTGCAGAAATCAGAGGATATTGGCCAGTGTCGGCTTTTGATTTTCGTGCAGATACATGAGCTGATACTGGAGCGCGGAAACCTCGCCGGATGCGTTTGAATCGTCTTCCATCTGGATATAGTAATAAGCTTTGCATATCGTGCTGTCTACTTCGTTGAGTGCTTCGGTGCTCAGGAAGCAGACAGCTGTTTTTTTGTAATGATCCCATTGATCTGAAACTTCCTCGAATCCTTTTTTTGCATTCTCCCAATCGTTTTGCGTAACGGCCGGAAGGACCTTTGCATCGATCGCATCGCTGCAAAAGTGCATCGTCCCGGCTGTATAGGAAGAGTAGATCTCCCACGGCACCAGCAAAAGGAGCATGCAGCATACGGAAATCAGAAGGTCCTTCATCGGCTCACCTCCGTTGCGAAAACATCTGAACTGTCTGTTAAGAATACGTGAAGGCGACTCTGTTCATCACAGAATGCGAAAAACACTTCACTGCGACTGGTGACGCCGCGTGCCAGAAGCTCGCTGTCCATCTGAGTTTCCGTCCATCCGGAGACTTGCAGGTTCTGAGGGTAGAAGTTCCCGTCGCTGATCAAGACGAGCGGCATGGATTCAGGTGACTTTGCAATAGAAAGATCTGCAGGGGTAAGAGGCTTTTCCTGCGCTTTCTGGATGATGGAAAGGTTCCCGTTGGATTCCATGACCGCATATTCGACGCTGGAGAGTGAGGGGCTGCCGCCGATGCGCAGAGCTTCCAGGAGATCGCTGATGGTGAGCCGGAGCCGTTTCATTTCTTTTTTGTTGATCTTGCCTTTTTCGATCAGTACGCTGGGAGATCCGCTGAATAGATTTTTCAGCCGTTCGCTTTTGATGGAAAGAAGGGAAATGAGCACCTGCAGAAACAACAGTGTAAAGATGGCCGTGACCCCGCTGATCATGGAAATGTCCGGAGATTCGATAGGCATGGCGGCGAGTTCGGCGATCATGAAGGAAACGATCATCTGAAAAGGAGACATTTTCGACAGTTCAGCTTTTCCCATGACGCGCATAACGAAAAGGATGATAAAATAAAGCACGATCGTGCGGATGAGGATGATCAGCATGCGGGAGCACCTCCGGTTTCGTAAGATTTTATAAGGATTATTGTTTCCGAAAAGGGAATTTGATATACTGAAATACGGTGAAATGTTAGCATATGACAGGAAACGCAGGAGCAGGAGCATGACGGAAAGGAGATTTTTTTGAAGCATCTTTATGGGCGATATGCCGCGATGTATCATTTTACATATATGGCGATCGGAGCACTGACGCCGATGATAGGACAGTATCTTAAGCAGATCGGGTTTTCCGGTACACAGATCGGGAGCATCACGGCTACAGGGACTGCTGTGGCTATTTTCGCATCGGCATTCTGGGGCGGACAGTACAGCAGGAGCATAAAAAAATACGAGATCCTGATATTTTTGTGCGGGGCTGCGGCACTGGTCAGTCTGGTGTTGAGCGGGATCCACGTGTATGGACTGTTTTTACTGGTATTTGGTGTCATGTATTTCTTTCAGGCGCCCATCATGTCGCTGAGCGATGCCTTTACGGTCGAAAGCGGACAGGGGTTTGGCGGGCTGCGAGCCTGGGGCGCCGTCGGATTCGCGCTGGGAACGTTTGTAACGGGACTCTTCGCTGAAAGTCTGGGTCTTTCTATGATCTTTCCTATTTACAGCGGAAGCTATTTGCTGGCGGTGGCTATGATCCTCTGGATCCGAAAAGGAGAGGGAACATCACGGCAGCGCAGTCACAATGAAGCGGGAAGCCTGCGAGGTTATCTGGAGGTTTTTAAGGTAAAGCCGCTGCGTCGTCTGATCCTGTGTGCTTTCTTCTGGGGCGGGACAAATGTGGCGAACAATACGTATTTCAGTTTTTTGTATATTGATGGTGGCGGGAGCCTTGCAGGGGTAGGTGCGGTCATGCTGCTGATGGTAGGTAGTGAGTTTCCTTTTATGGCATGGTGTGAACGGCTTTCACGAATGCTTACTATGGAAAAGCTGACGGCGATCTCTCTGGGTATTTCCGTTGTGCGTTTCTTTGTATTCAGCCTTGGTGTTCCGTGGTGGATGCTGCTTCTTTTATCCTTTAGCCAGGGGGCTGTCAACGGCATTCTTCTCATCGAACTTGTCCGCTATGCTGCAAAGCTGGCACCGGAGAATATCCGAAGTCTGGCAATCTCGGCCTATTACATCATCGGGAGCAATCTAAGCACCATCTGTTGTCAGTTTTTCGGTGGGATGCTGCTGGATCACTTCGGTGCAAAGGGTGTGTATTTGTTTTTCAGTATGTTTAATTTGACGGGATTTATTTTGTACTTCGCGTTTGGTCTTTTCAGGCCGAAAAGAGTATCTTGAAGAATCAAAAAACAGCTGAAACAGGCATGGGAACGGGGGTAGAGAAAAGGGCAGGAAAAAAGTCAAAAAAAGATAGAAAAAAGCGTTGACAAGAGTGGATATCTTTGGTAAGATAATCAAGCTGTCAGGGAGACATGCAGGAACAAAAACAACAAAAAAGAGGCAATGGCTCGCATGGAAATGGACAGAAAAAGCGCCTCGAAAAGTTGAAAAAAGTTCTTGACAAAATCACTGATACGCGATACAATATAAAAGCTCGCTAAGAGCGGGCAAGCCTTGAAAAAGGCGAGAACATTGAAAACTTCATAGTGTAGAAATTTGAGTCAAAATAAATTTGATTTAAAGGATACTAACAGCACAACCTGAAAAGGAAATGCAAGATAGTTTCCGACAATTTCTAGAGAATAATTCGGATAAAGAATTAGCAAATAACGCTAATGCGTTTAAAGAGTTAGAAATTCAAACGATTTAAACTTCTTCGGAAGATTAAATACCATTTAATTAAGAGTTTGATCCTGGCTCAGGATGAACGCTGGCGGCGTGCCTAACACATGCAAGTCGAGCGAGAAGCTCGTGACAGACGCTTCGGTTGAAGTCACGAGTGGAAAGCGGCGGACG
>NZ_JACRWC010000025.1 GCF_014306095.1 Lentihominibacter faecis | reverse complement strand
TCGTCGGCAGCGTCAGATGTGTATAAGAGACAGGTATAGGGGGTACAAAACATGACGACTAATGTTACGAACACGATTATCAATATAGGTGCTAACGATCATGATGTGGATCTTTTCGAAGGTCAGTATATCGTTCCCAATGGCATGGCGTACAATTCATATGCGATCATCGATGACAAGATCGCCATCATGGATACGATTGACAAGAAGAAAACCGAGGAATGGCTTGCAAACATAGATGCCGTCCTGAGCGGCAGAAAGCTTGATTATCTTGCTGTTCCGCCGGCTATGTTCACATCCAGGCAGGGAAGTTACAATTCGACCGGAGGCAGGAAGCCGGACTATCTTATCATCCAGCACATGGAGCCGGATCACTCGGCATCCATCAAGGCGTTCCTGGAAAAATACGGTGATGTCACAGTTGTCGGCAACAAGAAGACCTTCAAGATGATCCGCCAGTTTTTCCCGGGGATGGATCTAAAAAACACTTTGGAGGTAGAAAACGGAGATACTCTGGATCTTGGAAACCATCAGCTTACGTTTGTGTTCGCGCCGATGGTACACTGGCCGGAAGTAATGATGACGTATGAATCTTCGGAGAAGATCCTCTTTGCAGCTGACGGATTCGGCAAGTTCGGCGCCCTTGACGCAGAGGAAGACTGGGCCTGCGAAGCCAGAAGATACTACATCGGTATCGTAGGCAAATACGGAGCCCAGGTGCAAAGTATACTCAAAAAAGCTGCAGGTCTGGATATCGAGAAGATCTGTCCGCTTCACGGACCTGTTCTGACAGAAAATCTGGGATATTACATCAATCTGTACGATACATGGTCCAGCTATGAACCTGAAACCGATGGTGTATGCATTTGCTATACATCGGTATATGGCAACACGAAGAAAGCCGTAGAGCTTCTGGTATCAGAGCTTGAACGTAAAGGTGTGCCTGTGGGAGCGGTCAACGATCTTGCAAGATGCGATATGGCAGAAGCGGTCGAAGATGCTTTCCGATACGACAAGCTGGTACTGGCTACCACGACGTATAATTCCGAGATATTCCCGTTCATGCGCTATTTTATCGATCAGCTGAAGGAAAGAAATTTCCAGAAAAGAACAGTAGCATTTATCGAAAATGGATCCTGGGCGCCTGTTGCCAACAAGATCATGAAGGCTGATTTCGAAGACATGAAGCATATGACCATAGCGAAGAACAACGTGACGATCCTGTCTGCTCTCAATGAGGAAAGCACGGCGCAGATAGATGCACTGGCCGACGAACTGTCAAAGGGATATCTGCCGGTGAGCGCGAAGACGCAGGCGGAACTGGATCCGACCGCACTTTTCAAGATCGGATATGGTCTTTATGTCGTTACGTGTAATGACGGAAAAAAGGACAATGGTCTCATAGTCAACACGGTAACACAGGTGAGTGATAATCCTAACAGGATCGCAGTGAACGTGAACAAAGCTAATTATTCCTGCGAAGTCATAAAAAATACGGGCAGACTGAATGTTTCTGTGCTTTCGGAAGACGCCACGTTCAAGATCTTTGAACACTTTGGATTCCAGTCGGGTAAAAATGTAGATAAATTTGCCGGCTACGAGCATCAGGCGAAAGCGGTCAACGGACTGCCGTATCTGACAAAGCATGCCAATGCATATATTTCCGGAAACGTAACGGGAATGGTGGATCTGGGAACTCATATCATGTTCATCTGTGAAGTGACGGAGAGCGTCAAGCTTTCTGATATCGAAACGATGACATACACGTACTATCAGAACAATGTGAAGCCAAAACCGGAAACCGATAAAAAAGGCTGGGTATGTGATATCTGCGGATATATATACGAAGGCGAGGATCTGCCGGAAGACTTTATCTGTCCGCTCTGTAAACATGGCGCAGCAGATTTCTCGAAGCTCGAATAAGGCTTTTGTAGAGGACTATTGGAATCGCTGGATTTTTTTAGAATATATAGTTACATCCGACATTCTGCAAAGGAGGAACCTATGAAACCGAGAAAAAAATCGTTTTTTGTGTGCGTACTGAATATGCATGGCGTGCCACTTCCTCAAAGCTGTTCTTTTGCAAAGGCGGAATCTATGGTAGCAAAAGGCGAGGCTGTCTGGGTTGAAACGGAATCCAAGCCGACGATCCAGTTGACGAAACCATGGAGCCCGAAAGGAATGTTTTATCGCTAGAAAGAAAATCATATGCAAACCATCGATCAGGCACTTGCCAAACTGCAAACGTCCCGGTTTACGTTGTAAAAAGTGTAAGAAATAACATTTTTACGTTGTAAAAAGTGTGAATCGGTATATAATATGGTTATGAAGGTTTGCAGGAGGTGTTGGCTATGTATAGATATGCGATAGAAGACTTACGAAACTGGAAATATAAAAAAAACAGAAAACCTCTTATCATAGAAGGGGCGAGACAGGTGGGAAAAACCTGGATCATGAAGGAGTTTGGCCGGCAGGAATATCAGAATATTGTTTATATCAACTTTGATTCAAATGCCCGAGTAGCGGAATTGTTTTCTGCAGATCTTGATACGCAGCGTATCCTTCGCGGCATTGAGATCTATGCGGGAAAGAAAATCGATCCTGAAAACACTTTGATCATATTCGATGAGGTTCAGGAAGTTCCAAAAGCTCTCTCTAGTCTGAAGTATTTTTGTGAAGATACTCCGGAATACCATATTATTTGCGCCGGATCGCTGTTGGGGATCGCTTTGCATGACGGGACATCTTTTCCCGTAGGGAAAGTGGAGTTTCTCAAACTTCACCCCCTTTCTTATAAAGAGTTTTTGATGGCGACAGGAAAAGAGCTGTATGCTGAGCTGATCGATCAAAAAGATTATCAGATGATCGCTTCTTTTAAACAGATCTATGTGGATGCTCTCAAGGAATATTACTATGTTGGAGGCATGCCGGAAGCGGTAGTCAGCTATTCGGAAGAACAGGATTTTGCAGAGGTTCGGAATATACAGAACCGTATTCTTGCCGCATACGAGCAGGACTTTTCCAAACATGCTCCGGCTAATATCGTTCCTAAGATCCGTATGGTCTGGAACAGCATTCCTTCTCAGCTGGCGAAGGAAAATCGAAAGTTCCTTTATGGATTGATCAGGGAGGGCGCCAGGGCAAAAGAATATGAAACCGCTATCATGTGGCTGTCGGACTGTGGTCTTGTTCATAAAGTCAGCAGGATCACGACACCTCATTTACCGTTAAAGGCATACGAAGACTTGAAAGCCTTCAAGCTGTTTCTCGTTGATGTGGGTTTATTAGGTGCATTAGCGGGGCTGAATCAGAAAATTCTGCTGGATGGCAATGATTTGTTTGTGGAATTTAAAGGCGCCTTGACAGAGCAGTATGTGCTCCAGCAGCTGGTAACGAATCCAGATCTCGGAGTATATTATTATACCAACGATAGGGGGAGTTGTGAAATCGACTTTTTGATTGATGACGGAGAAAAAATCATACCGCTGGAAGTAAAAGCTGAAATCAATTTACGTGCTAAGAGTTTAAAATCTTACCGGGACAAATACGCCCCGAAAATATCGGCGCGAGCGTCTATGGCAGATTATAAAGAACATGACGGACTGGTGGACTTGCCGCTTTATGTCATATAACACAGCACGATCTATTCTTAATAGAAAGAAAATCATATGCAAACCATCGATCAGGCACTTGCCAAACTGCAAATGTCCCGGTTCCGTGCCAAATTCCATTTGACACAGAAGGATCGGGACTATATTACAGAAAAAGGTATGGACACCATTCGCAGCCATGCCGAGAATTTTATTGCAACGCGGCTTGCACCGGCAGAGATCCCTAACGACGGGAAGCAGACTCCAATGCGAGGTCATCCGGTATTTCTCGCACAGCACGCATGTGCCTGCTGCTGCCGGGGATGTCTGGAAAAATGGTACAGAGTTCCCAAGTGCAGGGGGCTCACCGAAGATCAGCAGCGCAGGATCGTCAATCTTTTGATGGCTTGGATCTGCCGGGAATACGAAAAAACAGGAGGATTTTATGGGAAAGAAAAAGACAGGCGCTATGCCGACTTCGGCGCCGAAACAGAAAAAGAAGATGGTGATCGACATGACTAAAGTGGAGCTTGTGAAAGCGTACCAGGCACCAGGATTTCGGACTGGAAAACACATGACGGCGAAAGATCGGCCGCGGAAGAAGGACTGGAAGCGGGAATATGAAAAAGAAAAAGGATCGGGGAGATTTTCTGGCGGCAGCAGCAAAGGCGGCAGCAGCGATGATCGAACCGGTTCTTTTTTTATAGGACAGCAGAGTGCGTGATGCATGTGACCGGATCACAATACCGGGCCGGAATAAGTTTTTCAATAAAATTTCCAGAAAAATCCTTGAAAAGAATACAGGAAACCGATAAAATAAATGTGTATAGGCGAGGCTGCATATCCCTCGCCAGTATGCCACTAAATGATTTTATATGATTAGAAAAGAGGGAAGACAATGTTTACAAAACTGACTGAACAGTTAAAAGCAAACCCGAAGACGATTGTTTTCACAGAAGGTACTGATCCGCGGATCCAGGATGCTGCAGCAAAGCTGACTGCAGAAGGCATTCTGAACGTAATCCTGCTGGGCAACCCGGACGCAGTAAAGCTGACTGCTGCCGATGCGAAATATGACATCAGCAAATGTGAAATCATCGATCCGGCACGTTATGCAGATAAGGACGCAATGGTAGAGAAAATGGTGGAACTGAGAAAGGGCAAGATGACGGAAGAACAGGTTCGTGACGCACTTTCCAAGGGCAACTACTTCGGCACTATGCTGGTAAAGATGGGCAAGGCTGACTGCCTGCTGGGCGGAGCTACTTATTCTACAGCAGATACGGTTCGTCCGGCTCTGCAGCTGATCAAGACCAAGCCTGGCAACAACATCGTAAGCTCCTGCTTCATCATGGTAAAGGATGATCAGAAGCTGGCTATGGGTGACTGTGCGATCAACATCGCGCCAAACGAAGACGAACTGGTAGAGATCGCTGTTGAAACTGCTAAAACTGCCAAGGTTTTCGGAATCGATCCTAAGGTTGCAATGCTGTCCTACTCCACTTACGGATCCGGCAAGGGCGATATGGTTACTCTGGTTGCCAATGCTACCAAGAAAATCAAGGAAGCTGCTCCGGATCTGGCTGTTGATGGCGAGCTTCAGTTCGACGCTGCTGTTGCACCGGAAGTTGCTAAGGTCAAGTGTGCAGGCTCTCCGGTTGCCGGACAGGCGAACACATTCATCTTCCCTGATATCAATGCCGGCAACATCGGCTATAAGATCGCTGCTCGTCTGGGCGGATACGAAGCGATCGGTCCTGTTCTGCAGGGTCTGAACGCTCCGATCAACGACCTTTCCCGCGGATGCAACGCTGAGGAAGTTTACAAGATGGCACTGGTAACAGCTGCTTTAAGCTAAGCCGATCCAGAATAAAGAAGATACAAAAACCGATCCCCGCAGGACCGGTTTTTTATTGTAGAGAGAAAACCCCGCGTTTGACGCGGGGTTCCTTTTTGATCTGCAAAGAGTTTGGCTGAGGGTTGCTGCCAGTCAGCTATCGGCTGTCCGGAATCGTTTCTTGTGATCGCTTTAGGGGATCGAAAACAGAAAAAATACCGCAAATGGTATTACAGCTGGCCCGAAAAGATAGTTTGCGGCTAGGGACCTTGTAATGTGATTGCCAGAATACCACGATCACAAATTATATTACGTAATAGGATAGTTCAAGGACAGGATTCCTGCTTATTATGGTGCTAGAATGACATTGAAGTTAGTAAACCACAGTGAAAGGCAATTTATTAGAAAATAAAATATCCCGGTTACAAAACACAGCCTCGATTGCGTTATTTTTCGTGAAACGCAAAAGCTTGCCTGACCGAAACTGTCCGGAGGAGCCTTTGCAGGAGGAATCAGGGTATTTTATCCGTTCTAAGAGAAGTGAGGTCGGCATGCAAAGAGGAGTGAGGTCGGCATGTAAAAAGGAGTGAGGCTGGCATGTAAACCGGTGAGATGGTATACTGTAACCACGAAAGGAGCGCCGAGACGTCGGCGTGAAGGAAGATCGAGCATGAAACTGATCCATTTATCGGACCTGCATCTTGGCAAGCGGGTCAACGAGTTTTCCATGATGGAAGACCAGAAGTACATATTGAAGCAGATCCTGCAGCGGATCGATGAGGAACAGCCGGATGGAGTGATCCTGGCTGGGGATATCTATGACAAACCGGTGCCGCCTGCAGAGGCGGTGGAACTGTTTGACGAGTTTCTGGTCGATCTGTCGCGGCGGGGATTGCAGACCTTTATTATCAGCGGCAACCACGATTCGGCAGAGCGGCTGGCATTCGGCGGGCGACTCATGGAAGGCAGCGGGATACATTTTGCACCGGTATTTGATGCAAAGGTCGCTCCGCTCCATTTAGAAGATGAGTTGGGCACGGTAGACGTGTTCCTGCTGCCGTTTGTCAAGCCGGCACACGTCCGGCGTTTTTTTGAGGCGGAGGCGGCTGCGCCGCGATCGGGATCCGTCCCGGAAACTGTATTGGCAGCTGCCCCCGAAATAAAAACCTATACCGATGCTATCCGTGTAGCGATCACCTGCATGGACATCGATCCGAGCCATAGAAATGTGCTAGTGACTCACCAGTTTGTCACAGGCGCAGTAAGATCTGACTCGGAAGAGACTTCCTTGAGTGTCGGCGGCACGGATAACGTGGATGCCGCCGTCTTTTCAGACTTCGATTATGTAGCTTTAGGGCATATCCACCGGCCGCAGAATATGGGCGGTGGCAGCCTGATACCGGAAGCGGGTGACGGTTCGGATCAGAGCGTATCGACTGCGGGACTTCCTCTGATCCGCTACTGCGGGACCCCGCTGAAATACTCTTTTTCCGAGGCGAATCACGAAAAATCCATCACAGTAGTGGAACTGGGAGAAAAGGGCAAGAAAGACATCCGAACGATCCCGCTGAAACCTCTGAGGGATATGGTTGAACTCCGAGGAACCTACGAAGAACTGACTGCGAAAAACTTCTATGAAAACACATCGTATCCCGCTGATTATGTCCATATCACGCTGACTGATGAGGAAGATATCCCGGAAGCAATGGGCAGACTGCGGGTCATCTATCCGTACCTGATGAAGCTGGACTACGACAACCGGAGAACCCGGAGCAGCAATGAGATCCAGGGAGCATCCACTATGGAAGATAAGACACCGGGTCAGCTTTTTGCAGAATTCTATGAGCTGCAGAACAATGCGCCATTAACGGATGAACAGGAACAGTTCCTGACAGAACTTATCGGGAGCATATGGAGAAAGGAGGGAGCAAGTTGAGACCGTTGAAACTTATCATGTCCGCTTTCGGCCCTTATGCAGGGAGCACCGAAGTGGATTTTACCAGCCTGGGAGAGCGAGGGCTGTACCTGATCACAGGAGATACCGGTGCAGGAAAAACGACCATATTTGATGCGATCACTTTCGCACTTTACGGAGAAGCCAGTGGTGAGATCCGGGAAGCTTCCATGCTCCGGTCTAACTATGCAGACGAGAAAACGCCGACTTTTGTGGAACTGAGCTTTGTGCTGGGAGGCAAAGAATATCGCGTTCGCCGTAACCCGGAATACAACCGTCCAAAAGCCCGCGGTGAGGGATTTACGCTGCAGAAATCCGATGCGGAACTGACCCTTCCAGACGGTAAAATCATCACAAGACAAAAGGATGTAAACCAGCAGATCGTCGAGATCCTGGGCATCGACCGCAGTCAGTTCACACGGATCGCCATGATCGCCCAGGGCGATTTTCGCAAGCTGCTCTTTGCCAGCACGGAAGAGCGAAAAAAGATCTTTCAGAAGCTGTTTCACACTCATCTCTATCAGAGCCTGCAGGAGGAACTGAAACAGGCGTCCGGTCAGCTGCGAAAGGAATTTGAAAGGGCTTCTGCCAGCACGGATCAATATGTGGAAGGGATCCTCTGCGGGGAGGAGGATCCACTCTTTGATATGGTCTTACAGGCACGGGAGCACCAGATCCCTGTGGCAAAAATCGCAGAGCTTTTAAAACAATTGATCGATTCTGACAGAATGTCAGAAAGTGGCTTGGAGCGGCAGGAAAAGGATCTTTCTGAAAAGATCTCATCGTCAGACAAAACGCTGACGGTGGCTGCCGAACAGAAGAAGCAGAAGGCGTCTTTAGCATCTGCGAAAGCGCAGCAACAGCATGAAATCGACAGGGCATCTGCATGTCAGGAAGCTCTTAAAAAGGCGAAGCTGCAGCAGCCGAAAATCGAAGAGCTGACTCAGAAGGCGGCGGATTTAAAAGCTCAGATCCTGGAGTACGAACGACTGGATGAATTGATCAGCGAAGTTACAGAGGTAAGCCGAAAAACGTCGGATAATCAACGGGATCTCAAATATAAAAGCGAGAAACTGGAATCGCTGCAAATCACCCTTCAGGCACAGAAACAGGAATTGGGATCCCTGCAGGATGCAGGCGAACAGGAAGCGAAGCTGACGGCACAGAGGGATAAAATGCAGCAGCGAGTCGAGGATCTGGACGGACTGCAGATGGAGCTTGCCCATCTGCATCAGATAGATAAAAAGCTGAGCAAGGCACAGCAGGAGTACCGTGCGATACAGGAGACTGCGGAAAAATCGCAGGATTCCTATAATCACATGCGAAAGGCATACCTGGACGAACAGGCGGGAATCCTGGCCCAGGATCTTATAGATGGTCAGGCGTGTCCGGTCTGTGGTGCGACGCATCACCCTCATCCTGCGAACATTTCAACAGAAGCACCGACCAAGGAACAACTGGAACAAGCTGAAGAACTGGCGGATCAGTCTGCAAAGAAAGCTGGCGATGCCAGCCGAAAAGCCGGAGAACTTCGCGGTCGCTTAGAGGGGCAGGAACAGTTGGTAATGAAAATGGCTTCTGAATTGCTGGGAGATGGTTGCTATGATTCCATGGATACAGGGCTTGCAGTCGGCAATGATTCCGAAGAAATCGCCGGAAGCGGCATCTGTGCCGCTTCCGACTCAAATATCCAGGAAATGCTGGAAGCGCGGCAGCAGGAGATAAAAGCCGCGCTGGAAGCTTTGCAGGAAGAACTGAAGGAAACGGCGAAGCGGAGAAAACGGCGAGATGAACTGGGCCTGCAGATCCCGGAGACGGAAACAAAAATCGGACAGACGGAGGCTGCTTTGCAGGAATTAAAAGCGGCGGAAGCCTCTTTGACAGCACGGCAGGAAGCCGCTGAAAAACAGCGCGATGTTTTGCAGGAAAAACTGGCATATCCGGATAAGTCCGAGGCTGAGGCCGCGATCCGAAACCTTGTAAAGGAACAGAAGGCGCTGGCCGATGATATTGCCGGGGCGGAGGAGGCTTGTCACGAGAGCGAGAAAACTCTGGCGGCGCTGGAGGCAACGATCGCCGAGGCGCAAAGACAGCTGGCGGAGCACGATGATGTCGACTTTGAGTCAGAGGAAAAGCGGCGCAAATCACTGGCGGATGAGATGCAGGTGATTTCAAGCCGGCGGCAGGAGATCCATGTGCGAGTGGCGGCGAACCAGACGACTTTGGAGAAGATCCAGGAGCGACAGGCACAGCTGGAAGAGGTTGAGACCAGGTGGCGGTGGGTCAAGGCACTGGCGGATACGGCAGGTGGCACGCTTGCTGGCAAGGAGAAGATCATGCTGGAAACTTATGTGCAGATGGCGTATTTTGACAGGATCATCGCGCGGGCCAATGTTCGGTTCCTCGTCATGAGCGGCGGTCAGTATGAGCTGAAACGTCGGCGGGAAGCTGAAAACAACCGGAGCCAGAGCGGGCTGGAGCTGGATGTAGTGGATCATTACAACGGCAGTCAGCGAAGCGTGAAAACTTTATCGGGAGGCGAATCCTTCAAAGCATCGCTGTCTTTGGCGCTGGGGCTTTCGGACGAGATCCAGGCTAGTGCGGGAGGCATCCGCCTCGACACCATGTTCGTGGATGAAGGGTTTGGATCGCTGGACGAGGAATCGCTGCAGCAGGCGATGGAATCTCTGGCGGGACTGGCGGACGGCAATCGTCTGGTGGGGATCATCTCCCATGTGCCGGAGCTGAAACAGCGGATCGAGAAACAGATCCTGGTGCGCAAAGACCGCAGCGGCGGCAGTTTTGTGGAAGTGCGGGGAGAGTAAGCTGCTGCTTTTGACAGGCGCAGGGATGCTGGATCATTGGGGTGCCAGGCGATGCGTGCATGGGCACTTGTGTGGCAAGAAATACGTGCATCGGTGCGAGGAATATTTTTCCAATGTGCAGATTTCCGCTTAATTGCAGTCAAAAACAGAATTTAGTTTTGGTTGCCAGTTGTGATGACACTTTAAGCGCTTCCAATGCCTGTACAGGGCGTATAATTATATGATATTCGTAATTATTATACATAACTGTCTCGAAAACCATTCGTCAGAAACCAATTATTGTAAAGACTACCTTCCTGAGATACCCTTCAGGAATCCTGATCTGCAACAGACGTCAAACAACCTGATTTCTGTTGCAGATTTTTCTGTTTTTGACTCGAAAAAATCCATCAAAAATAGAAAATCGTGCCGGGTAACCAAGCTATAAACCCTCAACCAGAGATCCACATGTAATTGATAAATATGCAAATGAAATACAAGTACACTACCGCCCGGGATTTTGTACTTATAAATCATCGCATTGCTCTCGAAACGTGTTATAATAATAGAATCTAAAGTGAAGCGTCGGGAGAGGACTGGTGTTATGAAGAAGGCGAAAGATAACGTATGAAAAGACTTGCTAGGTATTATTGGTGCGTTTTTATCCGTTTATGGTTTTTTACTGGTTTGCGTGCTGATTTTGATGGCTGTTACGCATACTGCCTGGGTGACGTATGACATGAATTGGCTGAACGTATTAAAATTTATGCTGATTGCTCCACTGGTCATAATGGTCTTGGTTGCATCCTGGCTGATTGCAAGTTATATCCGCACCGAACGGTTGCTGAAAACTTTTATCGAAACACCGGCCGAAAGCCCTCGGATGAAGGAGGCTGATACATATCTGAGGGCATTACTTTCTTCAGGAACTCTTCGAGAACGCAACTACCCCAAAGTCCGTGAAGCCCGTACCGCCTGCTTCAAAGACGGCCGCATCGTTTCCCGTAAAATCCGGGACTACTACCAGATACTCTACGATATCGATCCTGAATATGCGAAAAAAAAGGATTTCAAGGATCCCCGTGCTGGCAAAGTATCTGCATCCTCTGAACCTTCCTGCAAAGCAGCCTCCGCTGCTGACTCTACCGCCGATTACGCTGCTTCTTCCAGCACTTTCTACATACCGCCATCGGGCAATTATGAAGATGATGACCGCATCGCTCTTGACATGGAAGAAGCCATCGACGATGATATCATGTTCCACAGTGGCAATCCCTTCGACTGGGATACTCGCAGCGACTACCTGGATGATCCCTTTGGATTCGGCGGTGATGATGGAGACGGGGGAGAGGACTGGTAAATAAAACTAGTTGAATTAGGAGCATTGAAAAACATATTTCTTTGCTTCAAACCGCTATGCTATAATAAATAGTAAAAATTGATTGATGGTATGTTTGGAGGACATATAAATGGCAAGAGTATTTTTCGGAAAAATGAATAGTCAGGCTGATACAAAAAAACTGGTATATACAACACCCAATCGAGGACTCTTGGGAGAACTCCAGATTGGGGATTATGCCTTCATTAAGTTGCAAAATGAAACAAAACCGGCTTCGGTAAAACGGTTGTGGAAACTTAATAGTATACAGGGGAATGATGGAGAATTTGTTGCGTCCTTTGATGAAATCTGCCAGTTTGATCCTGTACCACTTTTAAAGTTTGAAGCACTTGATTTGTTTGTTCTTGATATGAATCTGCTCAATAAATGCAATAAACAAACCAAAGGACTGAGTTTCTATAATCTTTCATTGATTAATGAGAAAAAGTTCAAAGAGCTGACTTCATCCTCAGAGGAGCTTTGCAAATATCTTGCAGATGAGAATCATTATAGAAAGTTTACTAAGGCTGAAAGAAAAAAAGATGTGGCATCAAAAACAATAGATGTTCAGTTT
>NZ_JACRWC010000065.1 GCF_014306095.1 Lentihominibacter faecis | reverse complement strand
GTGTATAAGAGACAGGGAAAATATTATGAGTCAGACAAAAAAGTGGACAGTAAAAGATGTAATTACAACAGTATTACTCTCGGTATTGTTGATCCTTATTCAACTTGTCGTTAATATGGTGTGCATGGTGAACGATTTTGTGAGCATGGTGCTGTCGGTCGGTTTCACTATGCTGTTGTGTGCGCCGATCTATTTCCTCATGGTCAGCCGTGTACGTCAACGAGGTGCTTCCTTCGTTTACATGACCATTTTGGGGATCGTTTTTCTCATTATGGGGAACTGGTATCTATTGCCCTATTATATGGTGATTGGTGCTATCTGCGAAGCTATTTTATGGAAAAACGGATGGGAATCTAAAAAGAAAATGACGGCTGCATGGACGATAGCCAGCTTACTGTATAATGGCGTTAACCTGTTGCCGCTCTGGTTTTTCTGGGATACTTATGAAGAATTTGCTGTTTCCAGTGGCATGGAACAGAGCTACATTGATTCTTTTGTACGGTATTATTCTTCTCCAGGATGGTTGATCTTCATTATTCTTTTTACAACTATCTGCGGTTTTATTGGGAGTTTGACAGGCGGACGGCTTATGGACAAGCATTTTAAGAAAGCTGGGGCGCTCTGATGCAGAGGAAGAACTTTGCGGTACCGGTTAAGTTGTGGGCATCAGGCTGTGCCATAGTCGGTATTTCTATGACATCCAATACAGTGCTGACCTGCATCCTGGCACTGACCGGATTTCTTTATCTTTCGGTTCAGCATAATTGGCGGGCACTGAAGTCTTTTGGCGTGTTTTATATTGCTATGGCGGTACTGCTGTATTTGATCCGGTATCAGGGTCTTCATATGGTTGTTTTTTCAGAGTTTTATGTGCTGATGTTCTGGAACCTGTTTGCCGTTTTTATTGTTGGCTGGGATTTGATCACGACACCCCCTGGAGAACTGTCGGCATTTATGTCTCGTATCCATATGCCGACTGCCGGTATTTTGGGATTACTAGTTATGTTTCGTTTTTTCCCCACTATGAAAGCAGAGCTGAAAAGTGTATGGCTTTCTATGCGTAACAGAGGACTTGCAGCTCCGTGCCAACTCCTGTTACACCCTGTGGTTTCTTGCGAATATGTACTGGTCCCTCTGCTGCTGCGCTGTCTTCAAATTGCCGATCAGCTTTCTGTTTCTGCTGTGGCACGTGGTGCAGAAGCCTCGGGCAAACGGGGCAGCTATTATGAAAAAGATATGACTATCAAGGATTGGAGCTGCCTGATCCTGTGGAGTGTCGTGACTTTTCTGTTTTTGTGGATAGGAGGTGTGCGTGCATGATACGGATGAAAGATGTTTCTTTCCGGTATTTAAACAGTACGGAAGGAGTATCCGGGATCGATCTTATGGTCAATGAGGGGGAGTGCGTAGTGTTTACCGGACCATCCGGCGGCGGAAAAACCACTCTCACACGACTTTTAAATGCCCTCGCTCCTTCTTATTACACAGGAACACTGACTGGGACGATATCTATAAATGGAAAATCATTGACACAAATGCCGCAATATACAGTGGCAAGGCAGATCGGCAGTGTATTTCAAGATCCAAAGAGCCAGTTTTTCTCTTCGGAACTGGCCGGAGAAGCGGCTTTTGCCTGTGAAAACTATGGATTCTCAGCGGAGGAAATACGTGATCGTACGGATGATGCGATCGTTTCGTTCGGCTTGAATGGATTCCGCTCGCGGAATCTTGATGTGCTTTCCAGCGGAGAAAAGCAGAAAGTGGCGATTGCTTCGGTTTATGCACTTCGCCCCGATATATATGTTTGTGACGAGCCTACATCAAATCTGGATAAAACCGGAGCTGAACAATTAGCCGCAGTATTCAAGCAGTTAAAAGCTGAAGGCCATACCATTATTATTGCTGAACATCGGTTATCTTGGCTTCATGGAATTGCAGACCGCTTTATTTATGTTCGGGATGGCAGAGTTTTGTGGGAACGAAATACTGCCGAGATGGAGCAGCTATCACCAGAAGAAAGAGAGAGATATGGGTTAAGAGAAATCACCGAAAAAGGGGACAGAACTATTCAGACCCCCACAAGGAATACAGATCAGTTCCCGGCATTGTGTGTAAAAAGCCTATCCTGCAGAAGGAAAAAAACTAAAATTTTTCGTGATATCAATTTTTCTGCTCCTGCAGGACAAATCACGGCGATCACCGGTCATAACGGCATTGGCAAAACGAGCCTTGCCCTGGTTTTGTCTGGTTTATGGAAAGAAGAAAGCGGACAAGTCGTGGTTGATGGTAGAGAATTGAGTGCTCGTGAGCGTCGGAAGCAAACCTGGTTTAGCTCCAACGATACGGGAACGCAATTCTTTACGAACAGCGTTTCGGAGGAAGTACTGCTAAATATGAAACATTCAGAAGAACACCTGGAAAAAGCAAGAAGCCTTCTAAAGCGCTTAGGTCTGTATCGATATAAAGATGTTCATCCGGCTTCTTTATCTGGAGGTCAAAAGCAGCGGCTAGCGATTGCCTGCGGGGTCCTTTCTGACAGAACGATACTCATTTTTGATGAGCCTACAAGCGGACTGGATGGTGGTAATATGAAGATCGTTGCAGATGTGCTGCGAGAAGCCGCAGATCAAAAGAAAGTAATTCTTGTTATTACGCATGATGATGAATTGATATGTCGTTGTGACAGCGAGATCTCCATAGACGATTGTGCTAATGAGAGAAAAATGTTTAATGTGATGCTTTAGAAACATCTTCTGGCAAGGAAGAACAAGGTATTTCCATAGAATCAATACATAAAAAAGTGCAGATGCACAAAAAATAGCAACAGACATTGAAACCAAAATAATTTGGTACTAAAATGTCGTTACTCAAATATGTGCAATGCACGAAATAATGGAATGATCATATCATTGAGATTGCCTTGAATGGTATTGAAAATGAGGAAGGCTTTGTAATCATGGGCATGAAATACTTTCTGCTCAATGCAGATAGTCTGGAGTTTTAGCATCAACGACTAGTGTAAGCCTTCTCTTTTTTACATAAAAAGGCAGTTGCATTTCGGCAGCCACCCTAATACAATTTTTCTTTGATTTTTGCTGCAGAACTGGATATACTTTTATAAAATAGAGTTGTCATTTCTCCTGTTGCGGTGGGTTCTGGACCCACGTCGGCAGCAGGAGTTTCCATCAACTCTATTTTGTTAATTGATCCGATATAAGTTCAATAGTTATTAACCTGGTTAAAGGCCAGTGGTTGTTCTTAATGGTGAGGTGTCCGGGAAATCATGAATTCCCAGATCACATAAAAAACGGCCTTGATTTGGATTTTTTACTGCTTATGAGCTTTACTTTCATTCATGAATTCCCATTTTTCAAAATAAAGCAGTAAGATGGGAACTGCTTTACAAGATATTTACAATGTCGAGAAAAACAGTTCTCAGAAAAGCAGTTTTTATATCTTTTGAGGAATCATAATGAGTGTGCTATATGGATCTTGAAAGATTTGCAGGATTGAACTTCCCATATGACTTTGAAAAAATCAAATCTGGGAATTCATGACGTGAGCAAACATCTGAATCAAGAAATTGATTCCCAATTAGATCAGATAATTTTCAATCTGGGAATTCGTAATGTAGATAAGCAACATAAAGCAATAGGCGCCTCTGTAATGAAGGAGAAAGTATATTGAGAACATACAAGAATAAAGATGAATTAAAAAGTGAGATTCATAAAAGTTTTGAAAAGTATATTTCTGAATTTGATGATATCCCAGAATCCTTAAAAGATACGAGTGTTGAGGAAGTCGATAGGACTCCTGCAGAAAATCTCGCTTACCAGGTAGGATGGACGACTTTAGTTCTTAAGTGGGAAGAAGATGAAAGAAAGGGACTTCAAGCAAAAACACCTTCAAATGAGTTTAAATGGAATCAGTTAGGTGATTTATATCAATGGTTCAATGATACCTACGCTCATTTATCTCTTCAGGAGCTAAAAGAAGTATTAAATAATAATATCGAATCTATTTATGCAATGATCGATTCTCTAAGCGAGGAAGAATTATTCGAACCACATATGAGAAAGTGGGCTGATGGAGCAACGAAAACAGCAGTTTGGGAAGTATATAAGTTCATTCATATTAACACAGTCGCTCCTTTCGGAACATTTAGAACAAAGATCAGAAAATGGAAAAAGATTGTACTATAAATCAAAAAAAGGAGGGTATTAGTGAACAAGAAATTGAAAATAGCAACTGCCTTCTACAGCCGTAATCCTTTAATATCTTTAATGCGTGATAAGATTGTATTGCAGCTGCAGCTGATCATGCCGGGAAGTGCATCAATGACATTATGCAGGAAGTGCTCCATTTCATCACTTGATGAAGCAACGGCATGTACATGCAGTTTGTCCCTTCCTGTGACCCGGTAAATCTGTGTGACCGTATCATTTTTATATAATATATCTGTCACCTGCGACAGATGGTCTGGTTTTGTTTCGATTTCAAAATAGCATGAAACAGCACCACTGATTTTTTGTGGGTTTATTATTGTCGTATATTCTTCAATTACGCCTTTTTTTTCTAAAGCCTGAATCCGGGCTTTTACTGCCACTCTGGAAATACCGGTTTTTTCACCGATATCAGAGTAAGAGATACGTGCATTTTCTATAAGCAACTGGATAATCTTCTGATCCAGTTCATCTAAACCGTCCAGGTACATAAGTGCCCCTCCTGTAAAATAATATCCGCCGGATAGTAGCTTTTCTTAACTATCATATCATTTATGTTACGATAAGTAAACGATAGCTTGACTTATTTACAGCAACCACATATAATTGTTGCGTAATGAAACTTAAAACTTACGTTTCGAAGAGGGATATGATAATGTCAAAAGATGAGTATTTAATCACAGATGCGCCTCTTAAAGCACTGACGGTTTTTGCAATGCCGATGATTCTCGGCAGCTTTTTTCAGCAAATATACAATATGTCTGATTCTATCATCGTTGGTCAATTTGCGGGTTCTTCTGCACTTGCAGCTGTCGGTGCCTGTGCAGCTTTGACCAATGTTTTCATTTGTGTGGCGCTGGGAGCCGGTGTCGGTGCCGGTGTGCTCGTGAGCCGCTATTTCGGTGCCAGGGAATATGGTAAAATGAAAACCATCGTGTCAACATCCTTGCTTAGCTTTTTAATTCTGAGTATAGCCCTTGGTGTTTTTGGATTTTTGTTTTCTCATTCGATGATGAGTGGATTACAGACCCCTGCCGATATACTGGATGACGCAGTGCTGTATCTGCGTGTCTATTTTGTGGGCTTTCCGTTTTTGTTTATGTATAACATTCTTTCCACAATGTTCACTTCCATTGGTGAATCAAAAATCCCACTGGGCCTTCTGATATTCTCATCCATCTTAAATATCTTTATGGATCTTTGGATGGTGGCAGGTCTTGGTCTTGGCGTGTTCGGTGCAGCGCTTGCAACCTTGATTGCACAAGGTATTTCCGCCGTGTTTTCGCTGTTGATTTTCTATTATCGGATGCGGCGATATAAGACTCCTTTTTGCCGATTTGACTGGCAGGAGCTGCATTCTATGCTTCGGATTGCCGTTCCGTCGGTTCTCCAACAGTCTACAGTGTCTATCGGTATGATGATCGTGCAGGCGGTTGTAAATCCCTTTGGTACACAGGCACTAGCGGGGTATGCGGCGACAATGCGGGTGGAAAATGTTTTTTCCTTGATTTTTGTATCCATCGGCAATGCGGTTTCGCCATATGTTTCCCAGAATCTTGGAGCAAAAAAATTTGGGCGTATCAAAAAAGGCTACTACGCCGCGCTAGTGCTGGATATATGTTTCGCGGTCCTTGCCTTTATTGTTATTGAAACACTGCACACGCAAATTTCCTCGCTATTCCTTGGTAAAGACGGAACAGCTCTGGCCTATCAGGTATCCGGGGATTATATGAGATGGCTTGGTTATTTCTTCACCTTTATGGGAATCAAAATGGCAACCGATGGAGTCCTTCGTGGTCTTGGAATCATGCGCCCGTTCCTCGCTGCGAACATGGTGAACCTTGCGATTCGCTTGTCCGTTGCTCTGATCTGTGCGCCGCGTTTTGGCATTGCATTTGTCTGGCTTGCTGTACCAGCTGGTTGGCTTGCGAACTTTTTAATCTCCTATGTGGCTCTCAGAAGATCATGGCCGACTGATAAATGGGACAATCATACGGAAAAATATGGTGATTTTTCTTAAAACTGTGTATAATACATATAAGAATCAGTGGGGGAATGAAGTGGAGATAAACTTATAGAAGAGGAGACTCAAAGCCCAAATTTCATGGTGCTTACAGGGTTCGGTGACTATGCATATCACAGAAAAGACGTTACTGAAGCCACAAAGAATGAGGTGTAAAAATATGTGTACAGCATCAACTTACAAAACAAAAGACTTTTATATGGGAAGAACTTTTGATTATGAGTTTTCCTATGGAGAAGAAATTGTTGTCACGCCGAGAAAATATGTATTCGATTTCAGGCATACTGATAAGCTGACAACTCATTATGCCATGATCGGGATGGCATTCGTAGCAGATGGATATCCGCTTTATTACGATGCAGTCAATGAAAAGGGACTCGGAATGGCAGGTCTTAACTTCGTTGGAAATGCAGTATATGAGGATGCTGCCGTTAATGTGAAAACAAATGAGGTACAAGTGGCGCAGTTTGAGTTTGTTCCGTGGGTACTCGGCCAGTGTGGATCGGTTACAGAGGCAAGAAAAAAGATTGCAGGAATGAAACTTACAGGAACGCCTTTCAGTGCCCGGCTGCCTGCAGCGCAGCTTCACTGGATGATTGCAGATAAGAATGATTGTATCGTTGTGGAGGCCATGGAGGATGGTCTGCATGTTTATGATAATCCTGTCGGAGTCCTTACTAACAATCCGCCGTTTCCTTTGCAGCTCTTTGCGCTTAACAATTATGCGGGAGCATCGCGGAGACAGCCGGAAAATACCTTTGCAGGAACGCTGAAACTGGATGCGTACAGCAGAGGAATGGGTGGAATGGGAATCCCGGGGGATCTGTCCAGTCAATCAAGATTCGTTAAAGTGGCATTCACAAAGCTGAATTCCATTTCAGGAGAAAGTGAGAAAGAGAGTGTGAGTCAGTTTTTTCATATATTAGGTTCTGTCGATCAGCAGCGAGGATGCTGTGAAGTGGATGAGGGCAAATATGAGATCACGATCTATACATCATGCTGTAATGCGACAAAAGGGATCTATTACTATACAACATACGATAATCATCAGATCTCTGCCGTAGACCTGCATGAAGAAGATCTGGACGCTGACGGGCTGATCAGATATCCGATGATAACAGAATGTGAGATCCATTGGCAAAATAAGAATTAAAAAATATTATATGAGGAGACTAGTTATGAAAAAGTTTTTAGCAGAATTCAAAGAATTTGCAATGAAGGGAAATGTACTCGATATGGCAATAGGCATTATTGTAGGTGCTGCGTTCACATCCATTGTTAATTCGCTTGTAGATGACATTATTTCCCCGGTGATCGGACTGCTCGTGAGGGTCAACTTCAACGATCTGGCAGTATCAGTGTTTGGTGTGGATCTGAAATATGGATCCTTTATCATGGCGATCATTAATTTTGTGATAGTAGCATTTGCACTGTTTGTCCTGGTGAAGACGCTTAATACAGCCAGAAATCTGGGGAAAAAAGCAGAAATGGAAGAAGCTCCGACCACAAAGGAATGCCCATACTGCAAGAGTGAGATCTCTATCGATGCAACACGCTGTCCGCACTGTACTTCCATTTTGGAAGATGAAGCTGCAGCAGATGATAAAATCGAATCGGTAAAGGCCTGATGGATAAGTTCTCTGCTTTAAAATATTATTATGGATACGATACATTTAAAGAGGGGCAGGCAGAGGTGATCGATCAGCTTCTTGCCGGGCGGGACGCCCTTTGCATCATGCCCACGGGAGCTGGGAAGTCAGTGTGTTATCAGATCCCTGCACTGCTGCAAAGCGGTACGACCATCGTAGTATCGCCTCTGATTTCGCTGATGAAGGATCAGGTGAACACGTTGCTGCAAATGGATATTTCTGCTGCTTATATCAACAGTTCCCTTTCTTTACAGGAATACCGTGAGACATTGCGCGAAATGAAGCAAAATGGATACCGGATCGTTTATGTGGCTCCAGAGAGACTTCATTCAGAAGCTTTTTTAAAAGTGTGCTCGCAGATACAGATCCCGTTTCTGGCGGTCGACGAAGCGCATTGTATTTCTCAATGGGGTCAGGATTTTCGACCTAGCTATCTTACCATCAGAGATTTTACGGAAAGACTTCCTGATCGACCGACGATCGGTGCGTTCACTGCGACCGCAACGCCGGATGTGCGGCAGGATATCGAAGAACTGCTGGATCTGGAAGATCCGTTTTCTGTTACGACTACCTTTGACCGGCCAAACCTTTCTTTCACGGTAAGACATCCCGACAGCAAGGATAAGGAGCTTCTGAAGACATTGAAAGGACGTAGAGATCAGTCGGGGATCGTGTACTGCTCCAAGCGAAAAGACGTGGAGAGAGTCTGCGATATGCTCAACGCCAGAGGCTTTGAGGCGACCAGGTATCACGCAGGGCTTGACGATAAAGAAAGGATGGAAAATCAGGACGATTTCATCTTTGATCGGAAGCGGATCATGGTGGCGACCAATGCTTTCGGCATGGGAATCGACAAATCTGACGTATCTTTTGTCATACATTACAATATGCCGAAGAATATCGAGAGCTACTATCAGGAAGCAGGACGTGCCGGTCGTGATGGCAGCAAAGCGGATTGCATTCTGCTGTACGCACCGTCGGACGTCAATACCATTAAGTTTTTTATCGAAAACCCTATGCCGCGGGAGGATCTGGATGAGGATACCCTGGCAGAGATCAAGGAAAAGGATTACGAGCGGCTGCGGCAGATGACGTTTTATGCAACGACGAGGGACTGCCTGCGGGAGTTTATCCTGCGGTATTTCGGAGAAAGAGCTCCTCATTACTGTGGCAACTGCTCCAACTGTCTGACGGAATTTGAAAAGGTGGATTATACCGTGCAGGCGCAGATGATATTGTCGTGCGTATATCGGTGCGAAGAACGGTACGGGATTACCATGATCTGTGACGTGCTCCGGGGCAGTCAGAACCAGCGGGTACTCCATGCCGGACTGAATGATCTTTCCACCTATGGGCTTCTGTCGGATACGCCGTATAAAAAGATCCGACAGATGATCGACGCGTTATTGACGGACGGATTTCTTCGAATGGAGGAAGGTGAATATCCGGTGCTCCGGCTGACGGCGGCTTCTTCGGAGATCTTGCGTGGACAACGCCGCGTGGAAACGGAATTTGTCCGGGAAGCGGTGGAGCTCCGAAACGACCGGACGGATGGCCAGGCGGTGGAGGACAAGGCTTTGCTGGCAAAACTGAAAAAGCTGAGGCTTCAACTTGCCCGGACTTTCAGCGTGCCGGCATACGTGATTTTTACCGATGTTTCCTTGCAGGATATGTGCAGGTATCAGCCGCAGACGAAAGATGCACTGCTTGATATGAAAGGCGTTGGTGAGGCTAAGGCGGCTAAATATGGCGAGCGTTTTCTGGAGGTGATCCGGGAGCACGTGATACAGCAGGGGCAAGAAGAGAAGCAGGCTTCAGAAGAATAGGAACAGCTGCAGAGTCGTTCCATCCCACAGGATCTTTTTTACGAATGAAGTGAGAAAGATCCTTTTTTTATGTTGTGACAGCTTGTCGAGATCCAGAGGTGTATTTATATTCAGAAGCTTTTGCAGAGTGCTGTAAAGAGTCTGTAGAATGTCTTCATCTGTCTGTGGTCCGTTGAGATTCTGACAGCTGCAAAGAGCGGTGCCGTGGCGCAGCTTTTTGCTGCAGATATAGTCGTAGGTGGGGAGATCGGTATTTTTGGAACGTCGTTTTGAGACCATAGGGCTGCCGCAGTGACGACAATAAAGTATACTGCAAAGGAGTCCTTTGGGAGCATCTGGATTTCCGGGAGCACGGTGGCAATTTGAAAGCAGACTCTGTGTCGTTACCCAGTCTCGTCCGCAGATGATCCCGCGATGCCTTCCTGCGGCGATGATCCAGTGCTTTTCGGTTTGGCGCGGTGCGCCTTTCTGGCGGTAGTTCCGTTTGTTGTAGGCGAGAAGTCCCTGGCCGGAGCACGAATCAGGTGAGAAACAAAGGTCTGCGTTTCGTTCTGCAAAATATGAGAATACATCAGAGTCGGCGATACAGTACACCGGATTTTGGAGGATCTGACGAACGGATGCAGGGGAAAACTTTTTGCCGGAGCGTGTGAGCTGACCGCGATTTTGCAGCCAGGATGCGACTTCCGCCGTTTGATGGGTCTGGAGAAAGTGCTGATAAATGGAATGTATGACATCCAGTTCCTCCGGAATTTCCTGCAAGGTGCAGGCGGTTTTCACCTTACCGTCCAGCAGGACTTCGCAGATTTTTTTTGAGGTGTAGCCCGTAGGCGGGGTGCCGCCTAGCCAGCGGCCGGATCTGGCAAGCAGGAGCATATTGTCGCGAACTCGTTCCGCTATAGTTTCACGTTCCAGTTGAGAAAAAACGGAGGCAATGTACATCATGGCTTTTCCCATAGGGCGGGAAGTATCGAACTCTTCTTTGATGCAAAGAAATGAGATACCGAGACGATTTAGTTTTTCTATGAAAGTGGAAAAATCGCTGACGCTGCGGCTGATGCGATCCAGACGGTAGCAGACGATGAAATCTGGCGGGTCGAGCTGTATGTCACAGAGCATTTTCTGGAATTGAGGACGCTCTGTATTTTTTCCTGAAAACCCTTCGTCCTCATAAATTTTTATATGTGGATCAGGATCGCAGGGGTACTTGGATGAAATATAGCTGCGGCAAAGTTCAATTTGATTTTCAATGCTTTCGCCCTTGCCGGTGTAGATGGATTTTCTGCTGTAGATATAAAAATGCATGATGGTCTCCTTTCGAAGCATGCTGTGGAGGTTTATCCCATAAACTGAGAAATAAAGCGTAGTTTCAGAAGGGGAGGAAAGTGGACGTGAAAAAGAACCGGGCACAGAAAATTATGGTAGTGCAGGAACGGGAATGGAGCGAGAAGGAACGGATGGAGAAAAAACAATGGCTTAAAGGTTTTTTTGCAGTGGATTTGCAGGAAAACATGATTAAAATGGAAAAGTCCTGCAATGTTTCTGAACATGGGGGAAATGCGCCACCTCCTGATGGGAAACTTTAAAGTGTGCGATATCTAGCTCTGGATGACGCCAGCCTGGCGCAGAGAGGCAAGAAGCTGGTTGAAAGTCGTGATTACAATGTCGATGCTACTGTTGGAAGGAATATCTGCGACGGCAGGTCCGGCGGTAACAGCTCCAGCAGGCCCAGTTGCTCCAGTAGCTCCGGTCGCGCCAGCAGGTCCGGTAGGCCCAGTTGCTCCGGTAGCACCGGCAGGTCCCGTTGCGCCAGTAGCACCAGTTGCGCCGGCAGGCCCCATTGGACCAGTAGGCCCAGTTGCTCCGGTAGCACCGGCAGGTCCGGTAGGTCCCATTGCTCCGGTCGCGCCAGTAGCACCAGTTGCGCCGGCTGGTCCCATAAGCCCAATTGGACCGGCAGGCCCCATCGGACCGGCAGGACCGGTAGGGCCGATGATCCCGATCATTTCAGGCGGACGTGGTGGAGGACAAGGGGTTGGTGGTGCAGGAGGACAAGGAACACCGCAGCTGCCGCTGCAGCACCTTGACGGATTTTTATACTGATTATTCATATAGAACAAACTCCTTTTCTTTTCTTTTCTTTTCATAATATAATATGTAGCATTTTACTGTAGGGTGAAGAAGGCTGCTGTTATTTTTTCAGAGATTGAAAATACTTTTCATTTTGAAGGTAAGCAGATGTATCAGGGCGATACAGGCCGGCCTTTTTATGGTAGAGTTCTGCTTTTTCGGTATCTCCCAGCCTGTCATAGCAAACACATAGCTGCATGCAGGGTATGTAATCGTAGCAATCATGGAGAAGGAATGCACCGGAAGTCTCATCTTTAGAACATGCCAAGGCTGCACGGTACCAGAAGATAGCTTGCTCGTATTGTGAGTTTTGCAAAAACAATTCTCCGATGCTGCAGCAGATCTCAGCCCTGGGGATGTCGAAGGAAAAGGAATAAAAAAGAATAGCAAGGGCTGCTTCCCGTGCGGAAGAGTGCTGATAACATTGCGCGAGAAGTCTGCAAGCTTCGATTTTATTTTCCTTCCAGCCGGCTGGATCCTGCAAAAATGTGGTAAAATAATGGATAGCTTGATCCCAGTTTTCATGATATAGCCTGTCTC
>NZ_JACRWC010000013.1 GCF_014306095.1 Lentihominibacter faecis | reverse complement strand
AAGAAAAGGAGATAATTGAAAATGGAAGCAAAAGCAATTGCAAAATACGTAAGAATGTCTCCTATCAAGCTTAAGCCTGTTACGGATCTCGTAAGAGGAAAAGACTTAAATGAGGCATTGAACATCTTAAAATTCACTCCGGGTAAGGGAGCTGAAATAGTAGAAAAGGTTGTAAAGTCGGCGGCAGCAAACGCAGACGTAAAAGAAATGAACACTGACAACCTGTATGTAGCTGAAGTTTATGCTCATCAGGGACCGACTATGAAAAGATGGAGAGCTGGATCACAGGGTAGAGCATCGATAATCTTAAAGAGAAGCAGCCATGTGGGCGTGACTCTGAAGGAAAAGAATTAAGAATAGGAGGTTTCATTAGATGGGTCAGAAAGTAAGTCCGCACGGACTGAGAGTAGGCGTTATTAAAGACTGGGATTCCAAATGGTATGCAGACAAGAGCAAGTTTGCAGACTACCTGGTTGAAGACAACAAAGTCAGAGATTTCGTAAAGAAAAAATTATATGTTGCCGGCGTATCTAAGATCGTCCTGGAAAGAGCAGCAGAAAACAAACTGAAAGTGATCGTTATGACAGCAAGACCTGGTATGGTGATCGGAAGATCCGGAACAGGAATTGAAGATCTGAAATCCGAACTCGAAAAGATGACAGGCAAGACGATCATCATCGATATCAAAGAAGTAAGAAGAACAGAACTGGATGCACAGCTGACTGCTGAAAGTATCGCACAGGCTCTGGAAAGAAGAGTTTCCTTCAGAAGAGCTATGAAGCAGGCGATCGGTAGAACGATGAAGGCTGGTGCCAAGGGAATAAAAGTTCTCACATCCGGAAGACTTGGCGGAGCTGAAATCGCCAGATCCGAAAAGTACAGCGAAGGTAATGTTCCTCTCCATACGCTGAGAGCTGACATCGACTATGGATTTGCAGAAGCAGATACCACTTACGGTAAGCTGGGCGTTAAGGTTTGGATCAACCACGGCGAGATCCTCGACAAGGGCCTGAAGAGTGCAGTTCCTGAAGAGAAGGAAGGCAGAAGAGACGGCAAGAAGAGAGGCGACAGAAGACCGAGAAGGGATGGAGACAGAAGACCGAGAAGAAATGACAGAAACGAAAGAAACGAAATTCCTAAGGCAGCAAACATCAGAGTAAGAAAAGCTCCTGTAGCAGAAGCTCCAGAAGCTCAGGTTGAAGAAGCACAGGTTTCTGCAGAAACAGCAGAAGCAACTACTGAAGAATAGACATTGGTGAAAGGAGGACACGCGTCATGTTAATGCCAAAGCGCGTTAAACGCAGAAGAGTCCACAGAGGCAGAATGAAAGGTAAGGCCACTAAGGGCAACACCATCACATACGGTGATTACGGTCTTACGGCGACTGAATGTGGATGGATCACTTCAAATCAGATTGAAGCAGCCAGAATCGCTATGACAAGATCCGTAAAAAGAGGTGGTAAGGTTTATATCAAAATCTTCCCTCACAAGTCCGTTACTAAGAAGCCTGCAGAAGTACGTATGGGTTCCGGTAAAGGTGCTCCGGAGTACTGGGTAGCAGTTGTTAAACCAGGCAGAGTTATGTTCGAGATTGAAGGTGTTACAGAGGCTCAGGCAAGAGAAGCTATGAGACTTGCATCCCACAAGCTGCCGGTTAAGTGTAAATTTGCCATCAGTGAAAAGATCGCAGAAAAGGGTGGTGAAGCATAATGGAATTAAAGAAAATCAGAGAAATGTCAGAAGCGGAACTGAACAGTGAACTGGTAAGAATGAAGAAAGACCTGTTCAACCTCAGATTCCAGCACGTTACGGGACAGCTTGAAAACCCGATCAAAATGCGTGAAACAAAGAGAGATATCGCTAGAGTAAAGACCATTATCAGAGAAAAAGAACTTGCTAAGGTTCAGGACTAACGGAAAGGAGGATGGATTATGGCAGTTGAAAGAAACAGAAGAAAGACAAGAGTCGGCATGGTAATCAGCGACAAGATGGATAAGACAATTGTCGTTGCGGTAGAAGACTTCGTAAGACATTCCCTTTACGGAAAGGCTGTAAAGAGAACCAAGAAGATCAAAGCTCATGACGAAAACAATGAATGCAACATCGGCGATAAAGTAAGAATCATGGAGACAAGACCTCTTTCTAAGGATAAGAGATGGAGACTTGTCAACATTGTTGAGAAAGTGAAGTAAAGGAGGCGCCTGGCAATGATTCAGACTGAAACAAGATTAAAGGTGGCTGACAACTCCGGAGCAAAAGAACTGTTATGCATCCGTATCCTGGGCGGAACGAGCCGTCAGTATGCTAATATTGGCGATGTGATCGTATGCGCTGTAAAGGATGCTGCACCGGGCGGAGTTGTGAAAAAGAGCGACGTAGTCAGAGCTGTTGTAGTTAGAACAAAGCATGGTGCCAGAAGAGCAGACGGCAGCTATGTAAAGTTCGACCAGAACGCAGCAGTAATTATTAAAGATGATTTACAACCGGTTGGAACCCGTATCTTCGGACCAGTAGCAAGAGAACTGAGAGATAAGGGCTTCATGAAGATAGTGTCCCTGGCACCGGAAGTATTATAGGAGGTGTACGAGATGCGAATTAAGAAAGATGACACAGTAATCGTACTGACCGGAAAAGACAAAGGCAAGACCGGGAAAGTATTGAAGGCAATGCCGAAAGACGGCAAAGTGATCGTAGAAGGCGTTAACATTCAGACAAAGCATCAGAAGCAGACCCAGAAAGAAGCAGCAGAGATCAAGCATCAGGAAGGTCCGATCGATGTATCGAATGTTATGTACTATGATGCTAAGACAAAAGCACCGACAAGAATCGGTTACAAAGTAGAAAACGGCAAGAAGGTCAGAGTTTCCAAGAAGACCGGCGCCGTAATCGACTAGGAAAGGAGGAGACGATTTTGGCAGCAAGATTAAAAGACACTTATAAAAACAACGTATTTTCTGCTCTGATGGATCAGTTTAAATACGACAATGTAATGGAAGTTCCAAAGCTTGAAAAAGTTACGATCAACATGGGTCTGGGCGAAGCAAAGGAAAACGCTAAGATCATGGAGAGCGCAGTAGAAGAAATCGGTCTGATCACAGGTCAGAGACCGATAGTAACAAAAGCCAGAAAGTCCATCGCAAACTTCAAAGTAAGACAGGGAATGCCTGTTGGCGCTAAGGTTACCTTAAGAGGCGACAACATGTACACCTTTATCGATAAGCTCTTCAACATCGCTCTTCCAAGAGTAAGAGACTTCAAGGGCGTGAGCAAGAATTCCTTCGATGGAAGAGGAAACTACTCCATGGGTATCAAGGAACAGCTTATCTTCCCTGAGATCAACTACGATAAGGTAGATACGATCAAAGGCATGAACATTGTATTTACGACAACGGCTAAGACAGACGAAGAAGCAGCAGCTCTGCTCGCAGGACTTGGTCTGCCGTTTGAGAAATAGAAGGAGGAAGACGATGGCTAAAACATCTCTCAAAGTAAAACAGCAGAGAAAACCGAAGTTTTCCACACGTGCATATACCAGATGCAAGATCTGCGGAAGACCGCACTCCGTACTGAAAAAGTACGGCATCTGCCGTATCTGCTTCCGTGAACTGGCTTACAAGGGCGAGATTCCGGGTGTGAAGAAGGCTTCTTGGTAGGCGACATTAAAATCGCTGAAACATAAATCAAACGTTAAAACTACTATTTGCCAAGTTGCAAAGAATGCAAAACTAGCAGAGGAGGAACAACAAAATGACAATGACAGATCCAATTGCGGATATGCTGACCAGAATCCGGAATGCAAACACCGCAGGTCATCCGACAGTAGAGATCCCGGCTTCTAAGATGAAGAAGTCCATCGCAGGAATACTGAAGGAAGAAGGATACATCGAGGATTTTGAAGTAATCGATGACAACAAGCAGGGCATGATCAAGGTTACCATGAAATATGGTCCTGACAAAGAAAGAGTTATCAGCGGAATCAGAAAGATTTCCAAGCCGGGACTGAAGTCCTATGCGAAGGCAAACGAAATCCCTAAAGTTCTGGGTGGACTGGGAATCGCAGTTATCTCCACTTCCAAGGGAGTTATCAGCGACAAGGAAGCCAGAAAACTGGGCATCGGCGGCGAAGTAATCTGTTATGTATGGTAGGAGGATATAGAAATGTCAAGAATAGGACTTAAACCAATCACTCTTCCTGCCGGCGTAGAGGTCAAAGTTGACGACAAGAACCTTGTCAGCGTAAAAGGACCGAAGGGCGAACTGCAGGAAAAAGTAAGCAGCTTATTAACAGTTGAAAATAAAGACGGCGTTGTAACCGTATCCAGAAGCAGCGATGCTGCAGAGCACAGAGCACAGCACGGCCTGGCAAGAACACTCATCAGCAACATGGTTAAGGGTGTAACAGAAGGCTATGAAAAGAAGCTCCTGCTGGTAGGTGTTGGTTACAAAGCAGAGAAAAAGGGAAACAAGCTGGTTATGAACCTTGGTTTCTCTCATCCGATCGAACTGGAAGATCCAGAAGGAATCACTACAGAAGCACCGGATGCAACAACAGTAATCGTTAAAGGTATCGACAAAGCACAGGTTGGCAACTATGCTGCGAACATCAGAGCTTACAGAAGACCTGAACCTTACAAGGGCAAGGGTATCAAGTACGATGGTGAAGTTATTCGCAGAAAAGAAGGTAAAACCGGGGCTTCATCTTAAAGAAAGGAGTAAAGTAAAATGGCTAAAGAAAGCAGAAATGATAGACGTGTTGCTAGACACAAGAGAATCAGAAAAAATCTTACTGGTACTCCTGAGAAGCCTAGACTTTGCGTTTTCAGAAGTAACAAGAACATTTCAGTTCAGATTATCGACGATGTGAACGGGGTTACACTCGCTTCCGCATCTACTATCGACAAGGAATTAAAGTCTGACATCGCGTATGGCGGCAACAAAGACGCTGCAAAAGCAGTAGGAGAAGCTATAGCAAAGAGAGCACTGGCAAAGGGTATTGAAGAAGTAACCTTTGACAGAGGCGGATTCCTCTATCACGGAAGAGTTAAGGAACTTGCTGACGGTGCTCGTGAAGCAGGTTTAAAATTCTAACAGGAGGTAGGTTGAATGCGAAACACTATAGATGCATCAAAGCTGGACTTAAATGAAACTATTGTAAACATCAGACGTGTTGCTAAGACTGTAAAGGGCGGACGTAACATGAGATTCAGCGTTACAGTAGTTGTAGGCGACGGAGATGGACACGTAGGCGTTGGTCTTGGCAAAGCTCAGGAAATTCCGGAAGCCGTAAGAAAAGCAACAGAAGATGCTAAGAAGAAACTCATAACTGTTCCTATGGTAGGAACAACGATCCCTCATAGAAACCTGGGTGTATTCGGTGCAGGAAGAGTTCTCCTGATGCCGGCTGCTCCTGGTACCGGCGTTATCGCAGGTTCCTCTGTACGTACTGTACTGGAAGCTGCAGGCCTGAAAGACATTCGTGCGAAGTCCATCGGCTCTAACAACACCGGAAATATGGCATATGCTGCACTGGAAGGATTAAAGAATCTGATGACAGTGGAAGAAGTTGCCAGAAGAAGAGGAAAAACAAAGGAAGAAATCTTAGGATAAGGAGGAAGAAGCAATGGCAAAGATGATCAAAGTCACCTTGACAAAGAGTGTTATTGGCGCTTCCCCGAAACAGAAAAAGGTTGTAGAAGCGTTAGGACTTAAGAAGATGCACCAGTCAGTTGAATTAGTAGACTCTCCTGTAACAAGAGGGGCAGTAAACAAGGTATCGCATCTTTTAACTGTAGAAGAGTTATAGGATAGGAGGTGCAAAGGAAATGAAACTGCATGAATTAAGAGCGGTTCCAGGTGCAACAAAAGCACCTAAGAGAAAGGGCCGTGGTACAGCTACAGGACAGGGCAAAACTGCAGGACGTGGTATGAACGGCCAGAAATCGAGAAGTGGCGGTGGCGTTAGACCTGGTTTCGAAGGCGGACAGATGCCTCTTTACAGAAGAATCCCGAAGAGAGGATTTACGAACATCTGGGGAACAGAATATACTGTTTTAAACGTAGAAGATTTGAACAGATTTGATGCAGACACTGTTGTTACACCAGAACTGATGAAAGAAATCGGCATGGTAAAACAGGTAAAGGACGGTATCAAGATTCTTGGCAACGGAACGCTGGAGAAGAACCTGACAGTAAAGGCCCATAAGTTCAGCAAGACTGCTGTAGAAAAAATAGAATCTGCCGGAGGAAAGGCAGAGGTGATCTAATGGAGATGCTCAGAACAGTCGCAAAAGCTTGGAACATCCCGGACATCAGAAAGAAGATCATCTTCACACTTCTGATGCTCCTCATATTCCGGATCGGATCTCAGATCCCGGTTCCGGGAATTGACCGGGAAGTTCTTTCGCAGACTTTCAATAGTGAAACAGGACTTTTTGCTCTGTTCAATCTGTTTTCTGGAGGCGCATTCAGTAACTTCACGATATTTGCACTGAGTATCACACCATATATCACAGCCTCCATCATACTGCAGCTCTTGACGATCGCTGTTCCGTCACTGGAACGGCTGGCAAGAGAAGGTACGGAAGGAAGAAAGAAAATTGCACAGTACACCAGATATTTAACGGTGCTGCTGGCAGTTGTGCAGGCGATCGGTGTTTCCATCGGATTATTCCGTCAGGCACTGGTAAGCACAGATGTCTTCTCCGTAACAGTAATCGTACTCGTACTCACCGCAGGAACAGCGTTCCTGATGTGGCTGGGTGAGCAGATCAATGAGTACGGGATCGGAAACGGTATCTCGCTGATTATCTTCGCAGGTATCATTGCGAGACTGCCGTCTGCTATTCAGGAAATCTGGGTTAAGCTCCAGGAAGGAAGCATGAGTGTTGTCACTCTGGTCGTATTCGTGGTCTTCTGTATTGTTGTAATCGTTGGTATCATCGAAGTACAGCAGGGTCAGAGAAGGATCCCGGTACAGTATGCAAAGAGAGTTGTCGGCAGAAAAATGTACGGCGGTCAGGCAACACACATTCCGCTTAAAGTGAATCAGGCCGGTGTTATTCCGGTAATCTTCGCAATGTCCTTCCTACAGTTCCCGCTTACCATCACGTACTTCATGAATTCGGAAAGCGGAGCAGCAGCCTGGATCGAAAAATGGCTGTCACCGACAGGGACACCGGGCGTGTGGGTATACGCTGCGTTTAATGTTGTGTTGATCATATTCTTCACATATTTCTACACATCCGTAACCTTCAATCCGGTAGAAGTAGCACAAAACATGAAAGCCAACGGCGGCTTCATCCCAGGCATCCGGCCGGGAAAAGCTACAGTGGAATATCTGAACAGAGTTATGACAAGAATCACTTTTGTCGGAGCAGTATTCCTGGCAGCTGTAGCGATCCTGCCAACGATTGTCAGTCAGCTGGGCGGACTCAACTTCCATTTTGGAGGAACGTCACTTCTGATCGCAGTTGGTGTTGCGCTGGATACGATGAAACAGCTTGAAAACCAGATGGTAATGAGAAATTACCAGGGATTTCTGAAATAGTATCTCGTAAGGAGGTAAAGATATGAATTTGATTTTATTAGGCCCTCCGGGAGCCGGCAAAGGCACACAGGCTGCCAAGATTGTTGAAAAGTACAATATTCCGCACATTTCCACAGGCGACATTTTCCGTGCCAATATCAAAGAAGGCACTGAGCTTGGGAAAAAGGCGCAGGAATACATGAACAAAGGGGAACTGGTTCCGGACGAACTGGTAGTAGAGATCGCTACAGACAGACTGAAGAAAGACGACTGTAAAGACGGCTTCCTTCTGGATGGATTCCCTCGGACTGTATTTCAGGCCGAAAAGCTGGATGAATTTCTTACTGCTCAGGGAAAGAAAGTAGATCACGTTCTTGATATCGATGTTGATAAAGAAGAACTGATGGTTAGACTGACTGGAAGAAGAGTTTGCAAGACTTGCGGAGCATCTTTCCACGTTGTCAACATCCCTCCGAAAAAGGAAGGTATCTGCGATGCATGCGGTGCAGAACTGGTACAGAGAGCAGATGACAATGAAGAAACGGCAGCAAACCGGATCGAGGTATATAATAAAGAAACAAAGCCTCTGATCGACTATTATGAAAAAGCAGGAAACATTGCGCATATCGATGGAACGATCGGTCTGGAAAACGTTTTCAATAAAATCGTTGAAATCGTAGGTGAGTAGATATGATCATTATTAAATCAGATGAAGAAATAGATTTAATGCGGATATCGGGCAAGGTGACTGGAACCATTCTGAAAGAACTGGAGACTTTCATCAAGCCCGGGATATCTACGGAAGACATTGACCGATTTGTGGAAACCACAATACGGGATCACGGAATGATACCGACCTTTAAAGGGTATGGCGGATTTCCGGCCAGTGCCTGTGTGTCGATCAATGAAGAAGTTGTACATGGTATTCCTTCCAGAGACAGAATCATTCAGGAGGGCGATATCGTCAGCGTCGATGTAGGATCCACCTACAAAGGTTACGTCAGCGATGCCGCCAGAACCTACGGAGTAGGAGAGATCAGCAAAGAAGCACAGCACCTGATCGATGCTACGAGAGAAAGTTTCTTCAAAGGACTGGAGTTTTGTAAAGTTGGCTACAGACTTTCTGATATTTCTCATGCGATCCAGAAGAGCGCAGAGGGAGAAGGATTTTCTGTCATCCGGGATTTCGTAGGACACGGTGTTGGACAGCAGATGCATGAAGACCCGCAGATCCCTAATTACGGAAGACCTGGAAGAGGGCCAAGGCTTGCAAGCGGCATGGTATTTGCGATCGAGCCTATGATCTGTCAGGGTGCATACGATGTAGAAACCCTTTCAAATGACTGGACGGTCGTAACACTGGATGGCAAGCTTGCAGCCCATTATGAAAATACTGTGGTTATAACTGATGGTGAGCCGCAGCTGCTCACCCTGGTGGAGTAAAGTGAGGTAAAACATGGCGAAAAAAGATGTCATTGAAGCAGAAGGCAAGGTAATCGAAGCCCAGCCAAATGCGATGTTTATCGTCGAACTTGAAACAGGACATAAAGTACTGGCACATGTTTCTGGTAAGATTAGAACAAATTATATCAGGATCATCCCGGGAGACAAGGTCAAAGTGGAATTATCACCATATGATCTGACCCGCGGAAGAATCACCTGGAGAGGAAAAGCTTAAATAGGCGGACAACACAGCAGAAGATCCAGCATTCTGGATTGACAGCGTACAAGAGGAGGATTTAAAATGAAAGTAAGAGCTTCCGTAAAGCCTATCTGTGAAAAATGCAAAGTAATCAAAAGAAAAGGGAAAGTAATGGTTATCTGTGAAAACCCGAAGCATAAGCAGAAGCAGGGCTAAGCGAAAACGCATTTCGCATCACAAAGATTATATGGCTTCCGGCATTGTCAGAAGCGTATAAATAGTTATTACAACAAAGAACATCCCGTTTATATTACGACCGCCGACATAAGTCTTCGGCGAATTACGTGACGGAAGATGGGAACAGGAGGAAAATATGGCTCGTATAGCCGGTGTAGACTTACCAAATGAAAAAAGAATCGAAGCTGGTCTCACCTATATCTACGGAATAGGCTGGACTACTTCCAGAAAAATCTTAGAAAAAACCGGAATAAATCCAGACACAAGAGTTAAGGATTTAACTGAAGAAGAAGCCGGTAAGATCAGAAAGGTGATCGAAAACGATTATCTGGTAGAAGGTGACCTGAGAAGAGATGTTAACATGAACATCAAGCGTCTGATGGAAATCGGATGCTACAGAGGTATTCGTCACAGAAGAGGACTGCCTGTTAGAGGTCAGAAGACAAAGACAAACGCTAGAACCAGAAAAGGTCCTAAGAAGACCGTAGGTAGAAAGAAGAAGTAAAGGAGGTAGAACAATATGGCTAAAGCTGTAAAAAAGGCTGTTAGAAAGAAGAAAAGAGAACGTAAAAATGTAGAAAAAGGCCAGGCTCATATTCAGGCTACCTTTAACAATACATTAGTGACCCTGACTGATATGGCAGGAAATGCTCTTTCCTGGTCCAGCGCAGGTTCCCTTGGATTTAAAGGCTCTAGAAAGTCCACTCCGTTTGCTGCACAGTCTGCTGCTGAAGAAGCTGCTAAGGGTGCAATGGAACACGGACTGAAAACCGTTGAAGTTTATGTAAAAGGTCCGGGATCCGGCAGAGAAGCTGCTATCAGAGCACTGCAGACTGCAGGTCTTGAAATCACTATGATCAAAGACATCACACCGATTCCGCACAATGGTTGCAGACCGCCGAAGCGCAGAAGAGTCTAATAGAAGGGAGGAACTACAATGGCAACAAATAGAGAACCAGTATTGAAGAGATGCAGATCCCTTCAGATCGACCCAAGTCACTTAGGTATTTTCAAGGAGTCCAAGAGAGCTCCGCAGAAAAACATGAAAAAAATGAGCGAATATGGTCTCCAGCTTCGCGAAAAGCAGAGAGCCAAGTTCGTTTACGGCGTAGAAGAAAAGCAGTTCAGAAATACATTCAACAAAGCAGCGAAGAAAAAGGGTATCACTGGTGAAAACCTGCTGATCATGCTCGAAAAGAGACTCGACAACGTTGTTTACAGAATGGGACTGTCCCTGACAAGAAGAGAAGCCAGACAGCTGGTTGTTCACAGTCACTTCCTGGTAAACGGTAAGAAAGTAAACATCCCATCCTATCAGGTTAAGGCCGGCGATGTTATTTCCGTTAAGGCAAAGAGCCTTAACTCTCCGAAATTCAAGGAGATCAAAGAGATGACTGTAGGCGTTCCTGAGTGGCTGAGCGTTGACAGAGACAAAATGGAAGGAAAAGTTCTTGCTGATCCGACTAGAGAACAGATCGATACTCCAATTGAAGAACGTTTAATCGTCGAATTGTATTCCAAGTAATCTGTTGACTGATCGTTACAGTTTTGGAATGAAAAGGAGGGTTTTGAGTGATAGAAATCGAAAAACCAACAATCGAATGTATATATTCAAACGAGGATCCCAATTACGGGAAGTTTGTCGTAGAGCCTCTTGAAAGAGGCTACGGCACGACTTTGGGAAACAGCCTTAGAAGAATTCTGCTGAGTTCACTTCCCGGAGTTGCTGTTACGTCAGTCAAGATCGACGGTATTCTTCATGAGTTTTCAACAATTCCAGGTGTTAAGGAAGATGTTACAGAAATCATCCTGAACCTCAAGAAGCTGGCAGTAAAACTCAATGGAGAAAATACAAAAAGAGTTCTGATCAACGCCATTGGCCCGAAAGAAGTTACGGCAGCAGATATTTTAGGAGATTCCGACGTGGAAATCTTCAATCCGGAACTTCATATCGCGACATTGGAAGAGAACGCTACTCTCATTATGGAAATCAACCTGGCTCGGGGCAGAGGCTATGTCCCGGCTGAGATGAACAAAGATGAAAACACCCCGATTTCGGTAATCCCTACAGATTCGATTTTCACACCGGTGAGAAAGGTAAACTTCACGGTGGAGAATACAAGAGTAGGTCAGGTGACAGACTATGACAGACTCGTTCTTGAGATCTGGACAGACGGTTCTGTAACACCGAGTGAAGGTGTATCCATCGGATCCAAGATCATGCAGGAGCATCTGAGCCTGTTCGTAGAACTGACAGACTCCGCAGAAGGCATGGAAATCATGGTTGAAAAAGAAGAGAACCAGAAAGAAAAAGCTCTCGAAATGACCATCGAAGAGCTGGAACTTTCCGTTCGTTCTTTCAACTGCCTGAAGAGAGCAGCGATCAACACAGTAGAAGAACTGACACACAGAAGTGAAGAAGACATGATGAAGGTTCGTAATCTTGGTAAGAAGTCCCTGGACGAAGTAAAGCATAAGCTGGAAGAACTGGGGTTGAGCCTGAAACAAAGCGATGAATAGAGAATAGGAGGATGCAGCGATGCCAGGATACAGAAAATTAGGCAGAACTTCAGCTCACAGAAAGGCAATGCTGAGAAATCTGGTAACAGATCTTCTCAGAGAAGGCAGAATCACGACGACTGATACAAGAGCGAAGGAAGCCAGAAGACAGGCAGAAAAAATGATAACGCTTGCTAAGCGCGGAGATCTCCACGCTAGAAGACAGGCGCTCGCATACGTATATGATGAAACTGTAGTAACTAAGTTATTTGACGAAATCGCTCCGAAGTATAAAGACAGACAGGGCGGTTACACAAGAATCCTGAAGCTTGGACCTCGTCAGGGAGACAACGCTGAAATGGTATTCTTAGAACTGGTTTAATCAGAATACACGTAAAGAAAAACGGACTTCGGTCCGTTTTTTGGTGTATCAGAAACTTGACCGCAAAGCGTAAAATACGGTATGATAAGGATAGCAAGGCGAACAGCTGGACAAAATAAAAAATAGGAGAATAATTATGGTTAAACTGGAGAATGTACTGGGCGGAAGCGTTCAGTTTCACTTTA
>NZ_JACRWC010000080.1 GCF_014306095.1 Lentihominibacter faecis | reverse complement strand
CTCGATACCGCTCCAGCATCTGATCCGCATCAAGTCCTTCTTTCTTCATTTCTCGCACCATCTGTATCCTGTCTTCGCAGCCCTGCTGAAACTGCATCCAGTACTCCTCATTGAAATCCTGCGGGATCAGTCCGAAATGAGGCAGGCAGATGTATTTCGCACCGTATCCCCTGCACTTTTCCAGAGACGTCATGGCATCTGCAAAGCTTTTTAAAATAGGTGTATTGATAGCAAGCCCGGCTTCTACTATGCCCGTACTTTCGCTGGTGAACAGTATCCCGTCCGGCTCCAGCGCATAAGCCATGGAACAATCGGTGTGTCCCTTCGCCTCGATCGCCTGGATCGTTTCATCTCCCAGGCTAACCATATCACCGTCTTTCAGTGCTATATCCACCGCCAGATCATCTACTGGGATTTCTTCCTTACTATCCGGCCTATAAAGATCCCGCGCCGCAGTCCCCAGCTTCTTCATCAGCACCTTTGCATTAGGTCGCTGCAAAATCTCCTGGCAGTGTGTGCTGCCGTATACGATCACCTCCGGGAAAGCCCGCCGGATATATGGAAGCGCTCCCATATGATCGTAATGAGAATGAGTCAGAAACGCAAAATCCAGCGTGTTCCGTCCTTCCTCCGCCAACTTGTCCTTGATATTTTTTACCACATCACCGCCGCAGTAAGCCATGCCGCAATCAATGATCGCAGTCTTCTCGCTTCCTATGATGAGGATCGCTTCGCCGCCGCGTCCCGCCGTCACACGGTACTGTTTTCCCGGGAACGCGAATCGGTCGAAACCATCCCCAAACACATTAAATATTTCGATATCGTCCTTCACATTTTCCTCCTGAGTTTTCATATCTGTGCGGGCATTCTCATGGCCCGGATCCTGCGAGGGCTGTACCTCGCATATATCGGCTGCCTTCGCCTCTATTTAAAATTCTTCCGGTCGCCCCGATCCACCACGATCTGAAAGCCTGCCGATGCCACACGGTTTTCCAGGCATCCGCGGCATTCCGCCGCTTCCTCACCTGTGCAGATCTTATTATCATAAAGACTGTACTTTTCCCGCACGCCAACCGGCGACAGATTCGGCATCACCACGTTGGCTCCGGCTAAAAGACCCAGTTCACGCCCGCTTGGATGGATCGTACCCAGCGCTGTCGTCGCAGGTAAAAGCACCTCCGGAAACAGATGTCTTAAAATCGCCACCATCCGCAGGCAAAGAGTCAGTTCTCCGCTGGTAAACTCCCGAAACGGCGTATCCTGATGGGTAATAAAAGGACCGATCCCGATCATATCCGGCTGCAGCTCCTGTAAGAAGCGCAGATCGCTGATGAGATCTTCTGTCTTCTGATATGGCGATCCCACCATAAATCCCGATCCGACCTGATATCCGATTTCCTTCAGATCCCGCAGACATTGCATCCGTTTTTCCTGCAAAAGCTCCGCCGGATGCAGCTTCCTATAGTGTTCCGCTCCCGCCGTCTCGTGGCGGAGCAGGTATCGGTCAGCGCCTGCATCAAAATACTTTTGATAACTTTCCCGGGACTTTTCACCCAGTGAAAGCGTCACAGCGCAGTCCGGAAATCGTTTCTTTATTTTTCCTACGATGTCACAGATCCGCTCGTCCGTAAAATACGGATCCTCACCGCCCTGCAGCACAAAAGTCCGAAAACCCAAGTCGTAACCGGTCACGCAGCATTCCAGGATCTCCTCTTCAGAAAGCCGGTACCGCTGCGCCTTCTCGTTGCTCCTGCGGATCCCGCAGTAATAGCAGTCGTTTTTACAGTAGCTGCTGATCTCGATCAGCCCCCGGATATACACATCTCTGCCGTAAGCTTTTTCTCTTATATCCACTGCCGAAGCAAACAGCTCCTTGTCGTAACCATCCGTTTCGATCAATTCCTTCAGCTGCTCATCGGTCAAGTTTCTTTTCTCTCGTAACTGTTCGATCAATTTGCTCATATCGTATTCCATTACCCCATTTCTGCTGTGAATCTGCAGATTGCAGATATAGCTATTTTATCACGGAACTTGCGAGAAAGGAAGAGATTGCGCAGGGATTCTCGCTGAGAAGATGCAGAAGTATTCTTCATGAGACTTCAGTGAGGAAATGCCGCAGACTCAATGGACGTTGAGATAGAATATCCTATTTCTAACCTGAAAAGCTTGTTAGGATATTATATGTTGATCCAAACAAACTCCTAACAGAAAAAATACCCTGATTGCAGGTGTTACACCTCGCTCAGGATAGTAATCGTATCATGATCACTGTTTTTACAGCCATGACCCCTGTATATCTCGCATATATCTCGTAAAAAACCGTTGCGAATAACCTGTGACTCCATCTAAATGAAAATCGTGGTATTTTTACTGTTCCAAATCCTGCTTCCCCGGCGAAAACTATCCCCAAGCATAACTCTCAAAAGCATTCACGTTATTTTTAATGTCCGACGGAGATTTCATCTTTATTCCATGAATTATAGACAATTAACCTGAAAGCGCCTCCAAACTCCACTGCTTGCCGGCACCTATCAGCTCGCTCTCCGCCACCCTTCCCACAAAAAAACAGCCCCTCAGCAGAGCATTTTCACTCTGCCGAAAGACTGTTCTTTTATTTCGTGTTTTATTCTGTCACAGCTTGCACCGTCAAAGCATTAGTTTACAGAAAACTACATTCCGTCGCCTTGCTGACGATCTGCACCGTGATCAGTCCAACATTTCCTTACGCTGTCGGATTTGCAGGCTTAGGAAGTCTTTCTACGATGACGTTCATCAGACTGTCAGTACACTTGATCGGATCTGCGAACTTGGCATCGCCGATCACAGCCAGTCTTGCATCATCTGCCGGTTTCAGCACACCGCCCAGAACTTCGTCTACGACTGCATACTTGTAAGCCGGAACTTCATCGTTCATGGCAACAGAGATATCTTCTGTGTTTTCCCACTCGTAATCCACTTCGAATACGTGCGCGATCTCAGCAGCGATTTCCCAGTTTGCCAATTCCACATCTTCTTCGATGGCAGCCTGTACCAGCTGGAGTCTTCTCTCCGTGTTGGTGTAGGTACCATCTGTTGATGCGAATCCAGTTCCCGGGATCACAACGTCCGCCTTAGCAGCCAGAGCTGTCATGTGCGTGTCGCTTACTGCCAGGAATTCCAGGGCATCTGTATCGATATCAGCCTCTTCACCGAAGACTACCAGGGCTTTTACCCCTTCCAGTTCTTCTGCACCGGCTGTGATTCCCAGATCAACAAGACCCTGAGAGTTGTTCTTCGCCTTGACCTGCAGGATACCGTCTCTCGGTGTACCGATGTGTCCACTTACCAGAGCGATATCAGCCAGCAGAGAAGCTGCTTCTGTTGTGATCAGATTCTGGTTGAATACGATCATAGCCTTCTTCGCTTCCAGATACATGTCAGCGACAGCCTTTGCATCATCACTTGCCGTAACATCCTTAACGCTTGCTGCGAACTCTTCATAGCCGTCAACGCCTGCACCCCTGCCGCTGTCAACAACTGCCTTTGCGACCTCTTTCAGGAAGCTCAGATCGTTCTTCGTGTAGACAGCCTTGTTCAGGAAATCAATGTGCTGCACGTAATCTTCCGGATTTACTAAAACGACTTTAGCTCCTGCTTCCGCAGCCTGCTTCATCTTCAGCTCGATCACCGGATTGTCCGTTGTATTGAATCCAACAGCCAGGATCATATTCGTGGAAAGCAGTTCATCGATAGTGTTCGGGGAAGCATCGAATCCCAGAACGTCAGCGATACCGCTTGCTCTGTTGTTCATGGAGAAGATCTTCGCACCCATAGTTTCAGCCATCTTCTTGATAGCAAATGCTTCTTCGTTGGTATATCTGTCGGAAACAGCAACGCCGATCGCGTCCTTTCCGTATTTCGCGCCGATGGACTGACATCTCTTAGCGATCAGTACCAGAGCTTCGTGGTAGTCAGCTTCGCGGAAGTCGCTGCCGGACTTGATCAGAGGTTCTTCCAGCTTGTTTTCCAGCATGGAGCAGTCAAATCCCCATTTACCTTTTCCGCAAGCCAGACCTGCATTAACAGTTCCCTGCTTGTCCGGGTTCGCCTTGATCAGCATGTCGCCGTAAGATTCCAGCTTCAGACTGCAGCCTACGGAACAGTAAGAACATGTCGTGTCAGTTTCCACTGTATCTACCGGAGTTTCCTTGATCATCGTAGTACGTTCCTGCAAAGCGCCCGTCGGACATACGCTGACGCACTGTCCGCAGGATACGCATCCGGATTCGATCAGCGGTTTTCCCATGTTCGGTTTAACCACTGTGTCGAAGCCTCTGTGTACCAGACCCAGCGCACCTACGCCCATGATCTCATCGCAGACTCTTACACACAGTCCGCACAGGATACACTTGTTCGGATCTCTTACAATGAACGGATGATCATCTTCGAATTCGATAGTGTTCTTATCTCCTGCAAAGCGGTCCGGCTTCACATCGTACTGATGAGCCAGGTCGATCAGCTTACATTCGAAGTAATCGTGGCATCCGCATTCCAGACATCTGGAAGCTTCAGCTTCTGCCTGCTCTGCCGTGTAACCGTCAGGAATAACTTCGCTGAAGTTGTTCTTTCTTTCTTCTGCGGAAAGCTGCGGCATCTCAGGTCTGCATTCTCTTTCTCTGTCTTCGAAAGTCTTTTCGTTGATGTCGTCTCTTTCTACAAAGTAAGGTTTTTCGTAGCGGATGATCTCGCCGTCCAGGTATGCATCGATAGATTCCGATACTTTCTTTGCATCAGCAATCGCTTCTACCGCGATAGAGATCTTGTCGTTACCGCAGTCTCCGCCGGCGAATACGCCAGGCATGCTGGTCATGAACGTTTCTTTATCGTATGCGATCGCATTCTTTCTCGTCTTGTCACAATCGAAGATAGAAGCATCAACAGCCTGTCCGATTGCCAGGATCATCGTATCGATAGCGATGGTTTCCGTCTTGCCTTCTACCGGGATCGGTCTTCTTCTTCCGGAAGCATCCGGTTCACCCAGTTCCATAACCTGCAGAACGACTTCCTTGGCATGGCCGTTTTCATCCTTGATGACTTCGATCGGGTTGGTCAGGTTCTTGAAGATCACGCCTTCTTCTTCCGCCTCTTCGATTTCCACCATGTCAGCCGGCATTTCATCCTTGGTTCTTCTGTAAATGTTGTAAACTTCCTTGGCTCCCAGTCTTACAGCTGTTCTGCAAGCGTCCATGGCTGTGTTACCACCGCCGACGATCGCAACCTTTTCGCCAAGTTCGATTTCTTCGTTTCTTACTACCTTGCGCAGGAAGTCGATACCGCCGATCACACCGTCAGCATCTTCGCCCTTGCATCCAACGCCTGTGGAGATCCATGCACCGATTCCCAGCAAAACAGCATCGAAGTCTTCACGAACTGTTTCAAACGGGATATCTACACCGATCTTAGTGTCTGTGATGATCTCCACGCCCATCTTTTCGATGGTCAGGATCTCTTCATCCAGAACTTCCTTCGGCAGTCTGTATTCCGGAATACCGTAACGGAGCATTCCTCCAGCCTTCGGCATGGATTCGAATATAGTCACATCGTGACCCTTCTGACGCAGGAAATATGCAGCAGAAAGTCCCATAGGACCACCACCGATAACAGCGACTCTCTTGCCAGTTGCCGGTTCACATTCCGGAATGAAAGCTTCCTCTCCCATCAGATCGTTGTCAGCAACGAATCTCTTCAGCCACTGAATGGAGACCGGTTCGTCGATCAGTCCTCTTCTGCACTTTTCTTCGCATGGATGCGGACAAACTCTTCCCAGTGCTGCCGGAAGAGGGATCTTGTCCTTTACCAGTTCCAGAGCTGCTTCATATTCCCCGTTTGCGATCAGACCAACGTATCCCTGACAGTCAGTCTGTGCCGGACATGCCAGTACACATGGAGGTCTGCAGTCTCCCGTGTGATTGGAAAGCAGCAGTTCCAGGTTCGTCTTTCTGGATTCGATAACTCTCTCAGTATTTGTACGGATCACCATGCCCGGAGCGATTACCGTCGCACATGCCTTGCACAGTTTCGGATTGCCTTCCACCTCGCACATGCAGATGCCGCAGGATCCGTAGATCTTCGTTCTTTCATCGTAGCAGAGAGTCGGAATGAAGATGTCATTTTCTCTGGCAACTTCTAAAATAGTCTGGCCAGGAAGTCCTTTGACTTCTTTGCCGTTGATATTCAGTTTAAATTTTTCCATTGTTGTTCCTCCTCCCTATTTCTTTTCGATCGCGCCGAACTTGCATGTGTCTAAGCACTTGCCGCACTTGATACACAGATCCTGGTCGATAACGTGTTTTTCCTTGACTTTGCCGGAAATCGCACCAACCGGGCAGTGTCTTGCGCATAACGTACATCCCTTGCAGGCATCGTTGATGCTGAAAGAGATGAGTGCTTTGCAGGATGCAGCCGTACACTTCTTGTTGTAAATATGATCTTCATATTCATTGCGGAAGTATTTCAGCGTCGTAAGAACAGGGTTTGGAGCTGTCTGTCCGAGACCGCACATGGAGCCGTCCTTGATCTTGCCGGCCAGTTCTTCCAGGAGTTCGATGTCGCCATCTTTTCCCTCGCCTTCTGTGATTCTTTCCAGGATCTCCAGCATTCTCTTGGTCCCGATACGACAGTAGTTGCACTTACCGCAGGATTCGTCTCTCGTAAAGTTCAGGAAGTATCTTGCCATATCTACCATGCAGGTATCTTCATCCATTACGATCATACCGCCAGATCCTACGATAGCACCTGTCTTGTTGATATCTTCGTACGTTACAGGCGTGTCGATAAGCTCAGCCGGGATACATCCGCCGGAAGGTCCGCCCATCTGAACAGCCTTGAATTCTCTGTCATTTTTGATGCCGCCGCCGATACCGAAAATAACATCGCGCAGCGTCAGACCCATCGGAACTTCCACCAGGCCGCCCTTCTTGATCTTGCCGGCCAGTGCAAATACCTTTGTGCCCTTACTCTTTTCTGTACCCATGGAACCGAAAGCAGCCCCACCGTTATATATGATCCAAGGAACATTCGCAAGTGTTTCTACGTTGTTGATATCCGTAGGTTTCTGCCAGTAACCCTTTGCAGCAGGGAAAGGAGGCTTAAGACGCGGCATACCTCTTTCACCTTCCAAAGATGCGATCAGAGCTGTTTCTTCACCGCATACGAATGCACCGGCACCAGCCTTGATCCGCAGATCGAAATCGAATCCGCTGTCGAAGATGTTCTTGCCCAGGAAGCCCTTTTCTCTGGCCTGAGCCATAGCGATCTCCAGTCTCTTGATCGCAAGAGGATACTCCGCACGGCAGTAGATCACGCCCTGAGTTGCTCCCATAGCGTATCCGCCGATGATCATACCTTCAATGAGGGAATGCGGATCGCCTTCCAGAACGGATCTGTCCATGAATGCACCCGGGTCACCTTCGTCAGCATTGCATACCAGGTACTTTTCATTGCCCGGGCTCTGCTTGGCAGCATTCCACTTGAACCACGTCGGGAATCCGGCACCGCCTCTTCCTCTCAGTCCGGAGACCTTGATCTCTTCGATTACTTCTTCCGGCTTCATGGAAGTCAGCACCTTCTCGATAGCCTTGTATCCGTCTACAGCGATATAATCCTCGATGTTTTCCGGATTGATCACACCGCAGTTTCTCAAAACGACTCTCTGCTGTTTGCCGACAAATTCCTTGTCCTCTTCTGTAATGGCCTGATCTTCTGCCACCTGATGCTGCATCAGATGCTCCTCTACGATCTTTTCGACCTTATCCGGCTGTACCTTGACGTATCTCGTCATTTTGCCGTCGTCATCATATACGTCCACGATCGGTTCCAGATAACAAGTACCTACGCATCCGGTCACTCCGAGCGTTACATTGCTGATATTCTTTTCTGCGATCTGTTTTTCAAATTCCGCAGCCGTTTTCTTGGCACCTGTGGCAATACCGCAGCTGCCCTGTCCGATTACTACTCTCACACCTTCACCTCCTAAGCTCTTTCTCTGATTTCACCGAGGATCTGCTTTACGGAATCCTTCGTCAGATTGCCGTAAGTCTCATCGCCCTCAACGCTCTTGATCATCATAACAGGAGCCAGCGAGCAGCATCCCAGGCAGGCAACGTTGTTCAAGGTAAAAATACCGTCTTCCGTTGTTTCTCCGTCCTTGATGTCCAGGTACTCACAAATGGCTTCTTCGATCATTTCGGAGCCGTTAACGTGGCATGCAGTACCCTGGCAGAGCATGATCAGATACTTGCCGACAGGCTTCAGTCTGAACTGTGCATAGAAAGTGGCAACACCATAGATCTTAGCAGGTTTAATGCCGGTTTCTTCCGAGATGTAGTTGATAGCATCTAAAGAAAGGTAGCCGTAAATATCCTGAGCCTTCTGCAGGATCGTGATCAGACTCCCCGGCACTTTTGCATATTGCTCCAGTACAGGCGCGAGATCTTTGAACTCGGCTGCTCTGTTCTGCGCGCAATTGCAGTTACAACCTTTTTCACTCATGTTAGTTCCTCCTAAAAATAATTTTACATTTATATCATGCGAACAGAATAATTGTAACAAATGTTCTGAAAAAAAGCAACTACACAAATCGGTTTTTTTGTTTTTTTCAAAACTAGTTACATCGTTTAAATTTCAATGGTTTTTCCAGTAGGTTTTCTCGGCATGCATTTCCCTTTTCATGCAAAGCCCCCCGCACTTCACATTACGATCTTGCGAAAAAAAAGAAAGGCACCCAAGGTGCCTCCACTCTCTAAAACTCTATGCCCGTGCTGATTCCCGCCTTTTCTGCAAAACCCATCCATCCGGGCTTTCCCATTTTGGAACAAGTTTGCGGTACATTTATGGATATTCTTTACAGCTTTGCTATGAAGTATTCCAGCGCCAGCTGACCGTCAAAAAGTCCCGTCTTGATATGCTCATCCACCTGATAAGCCTCCGACAAAATATTTTTCAGGTAACTCACCGAGCAGTTTCCACCCACAGCAGCCGCTTTCTTCACCCTGAACTGGTGCACTCCCAGCTTCTTCTGTACCTGCGTCAGATTCATACCATTCTCCTTCATCTCCTTGATAGAAAGGATCAGTTCCAGCTGTCCGGTGATCATCCGCAGCAAACTGAATACCGTAGTCCCCGATTCCAAAAGATTATAAAGAAGTCGCAGCGCCTCGTCCTTACGATTCCTGCCAATAGCGTCCAGCATAGCGAACACATTGTTTTCCGGATTGACGGAAAGCACGGCGCTCACGTCAGAGGCCGTGATCTCCTCACCGCTGTATGCAATGACTTTCTTTAAATCATTGTCCAGATTGTAAAGGCTGTAATTGATCGCCTTGTTGCCGTAGCCGCTGTTTGAAATGATCGCCGAGACCACCGACGGCCGGTAGTTCTTGCCGCTGGCTCTCAGTCTCTTTTCGATAAAACCGTGAAGCTGCTTGTCCTTCAAAGGCTGAAAATCGTAAACCTTTCCGCACTTTTCCACCGCTTGCCGTATCACATTTTTCTTCGGTTTCTGTTCTTCCTGATCCGGCACGCACATAAGTAACATACTGCCCTCCATCACCTGAGGAAGGTACTCCGCCAGCGCCTTGCAGTCTGATTCCGGGAATCCCCGCACAGCCTTTCCTGCCGCCGGAAGAAAATCGGGTAAGAAAACGACCTTTCGCTCCGACATCAGACTGACGGTTTCCAGCCCTTCCCTGATCCGTTCCAGGGTAAGGCTGTCCCCCTCCAGACGCACCAGATCCAGGGCACGACAGGCGTCCGATACATACCTGCGAATCAGCGTCTGCGCATACCACTCTATCAAATACTCCTCGCTGCCGCAAAGAAGCACGACACGCGGGACTTTCCCGCCTTTCAGATCCTTTTCGATTGTAATAAAAGCATGTTCTTTTTCTCTATAATCCATTGCCATGATCTTCGTCTCCTGCCGTTTATTATACCGTTAAGGGAGCATTGTGACAACCTCTAACCGCTTTTTACCGGCTGCCGTATCTCCTTGCCGGCAGGAAAAACCAACCGCGCCCTGCAGATCGTTGCGCCAGATCCCGGCTTTCATTCGCTGATAATTCTCTATGATCTCACCGTTGGGATGACCGTAATTGTTTTTCCCTACCTGAAACACTGCTGCCTGCGGCTTTGCATAACGTGCAAAATCCTCCGACCAGCTGTACCGGCTTCCATGATGCGCCACTTTTAGCAGATCTGTTTTAAGACCGTTCCGATACTTTGCCGCCAGCCGGTCTTCACACGCAGCATCGATATCCCCTGTCGCCAGCAGACTCAGCCCGCCCGCATGGATCTTCAGGATCAGACTGGTCTCGTTTTCATCCTCTTCTTCAGAACCCTGCCCCTTCTTTTCTCCGGCACTCGACCCGTTATCCGTACCGAATCCCTGCCTCCTTTTCTGCAAAGCCGTCCCGGCATCTTTTCCTGCTTCCGGCCATAAGACCTCCACTCGCTCTGACATATTTTTTGCAAAGCCCGCATCGTTCATCACACTCTTTGCAAAGCCCGCATCGTCCAGCGACACGGTCTGTCCGGCACGAAGAAACACCAGATCCTCCGCAGACATCCCGGTTTCCTGACAGATCTGCCCGGTCTTATCCCGGTTGCCCTCATAAAGAAACAGCTTCTTCACCATCCCTTCCCGGCACAGCTCCGCAACGCCCTTGTAATGATCCGTGTGTAAATGAGTGACAAATGCCCCATCCAGCCGTCGCACACCGTTTTTCAAAAGATAAGGTTTCAGCGTTTTCTTCCCCAGATCATAATCGATTTTACCGCCGCCATCCACCAGATAATTTTTACCGTCCTTCGCCTTGATGTGCATGCAGTCTCCCTGTCCCACATCCACGAATACAATAGAAGCATTTTCAAATCCGGTGGCGGTCACCTGCCCGAATATCGCCGCTGCTGCCAGGCATAAACAAATCAGTGCAGCTACGGCTTTCTTCCGTTTCCGCAGGATCAGAAGACGCCCTTCTTCCGACAAAAACAAGAGCAACAACAGGTAATATCCCGCCAGTAATGCGCGCGGCGGACTTGTCACTTCAAATGATGTGACACCTTTGATACAGGTCATACTGTTGCAGCTTGTCAGCAATCCACACAATCCGTCTATAGCCTGTCCCATGATTTCTATAACGGGCTTGAAAGCAACATTGAGAACAAGATCCACGCCTGATACCGCAGTCGGTTCCAGCAAGATCAGGCTCAGGGCAAATCCTCCGATCCCAAGCGGAACCAGAAATCCCGCCAGGAAAATAATCGGTACATTGATGAACACCGCAGCTAAAGACACATAGTTGAACACATAGGCTGTGTACGGCAAAAGTCCCAGCTGCACCACACCGCTGGACAAAAATATACCTTGATAGAACTTTCGAAAAAAAGGCGCCGCAGCAGAAAGTGTCAGAACTGCAAGAAACGACATCTGCAGACCTGTATGGAACAGCTGCATGGGATTTTTCAGCAGGATCATAAGAAGTACTACAAAGGAAGCCGAGCCAAGATCGTACCTCAGATGCCGCACCTTTGCATACAGATGCAGAACGATCATGACCGATGCACGCACGACAGAAGGCGAAAAGGACGCCAGGAAGCTGTATCCGATCAGCACCATCGTCACCATCCAAAAGTACAGCCATCCTTTTTTTCCTCGCCAGAGTTTTCCCAAAACGCCGTACAGGATCCCGATATGCAGTCCGCTGACTGCCAGGATATGAGCTGTCCCGTTGCGCTGAAACTCTTCCAGTGTATCCTCTTCTATCTCCGTTTTTTCGCCGAACAATATACCGCGCATCAGCCCTGCTGCGGACTCTCCAGCGGTACCCTTCAGCTGGTGCAGATATTGCTCCTTTTGCTGAAACAGCCACCCTTGCAAAGAATGACTTTCTTCTTTTATATGGATAGTCTGCGCAGTCATGACCCGCTCTATCCCGATGGTTTTCAAATATAACTGATAATCAAAGCAGTTGGGATTACGCCGGCCTGGCGGCAGCTCCACTTTGCCTGTGATACGAAGCTGCGTGCCCGGTGAAGCGGGAGTCAGATCAGAAAAGTCTGTCCCTCTATCCGGATACTGTTTGACCAGCAGCCTGACCGGTCTCTCATACCAGCGGCGGGGAACTTCCTGTTCGCCGATCCGTTGTACCCAGACGGTCATCTGCAGATATTCATCCCCGCTGCCGGAAGTTCGGATGCTGCTGTTCAAGACCGTACCAGTGGCGGTAGTGGTCATAACTCCCCCGGTTTCTTCCAGCTCCGCAAATGGATCCCTTTGCAGTTCATATAACTGGACATTGACCAGACTCACAACATAAAACACCATCAGGATCGCTGTACCTGTCTCTTATACACATCTCCGAGCCCAC
>NZ_JACRWC010000026.1 GCF_014306095.1 Lentihominibacter faecis | reverse complement strand
GCTCGTCGGCAGCGTCAGATGTGTATAAGAGACAGATATGCCGGTCATTTTTCTGACGGCAAAAGGAGAAGATACAGATAAGATCCTGGGACTGAATATCGGGGCAGATGATTATGTGACCAAACCTTTTAATCCGGTAGAGCTTTTGGCCCGTGTCAAGTCGCAGCTCAGGCGGTATCTGGAATTAGGTTCGGCTCCGGTGAGAAAATCCGTTTTTCAGATCGGAGATATCGAGCTGGATGATACGGCCAAGGAGGTGCGCCTTATGGGAGAAAAAGTCGGCCTGACACCGAAGGAGTACGGGATCCTGAAGTTCTTTCTGGAGCATCCGGGACAGGTGTTTTCTCCGGCAGAGATCTATCACGCAGTCTGGGAAGAAACGGCATATGGTGCTGAGGGAACTGTAGCCGTACATATCCGTCATCTGCGGGAAAAGCTGGAGATCAATCCGGAGCAGCCTCGTCATTTAAAAGTTGTCTGGGGACAAGGATATAAAATCGAGTGAGGTGTGAAAAGTGCAGAAAATGAAAGAAAGTTTCGTGGTGAAAGTCATCGCCTATATCCTGATCCTGCTGTGCATGATGGTAACGGTGTTTTCTGGAATACTGATCTACATCAATGCAGGAAATCAGTGGTATACCAAGGGAAGGGATGCCTGTCTTCACGACATTTATAAGGAAACGCTGACCTACGCATGCTATCAGCTGGACTATGCTGTTGAATCCTATGAGACGGAGACCGTGACTTCGGAGGAAACTACCATAGAAGATGAATACGGTAATGTGGAGAAAAGTTCTTCTGCGAACTATGATTTGAAAAGTCTGGGTGATGCGGAGGAAGAACTGCTTTATGGGGAGCGGGATGCGGACGGGTTCGCCTATACTATAACGAAAACGGAAAAAGATCAATCGGGTAATGTGAACACTGTGACAGTGCGAGAAGTCCATCCGGAACTGGTGGAATATGCGAAGGAGTCAAATGGATTTTTGACAGATAATATCGTCCATAACGACATGACCATCAACGTCTATATGATCAAGGATCCGGATGCCGGTAACCTGCCTGATACTGTTTTTATGAAATATCGATCCCTGGAAAAGATCTATAAATATCGAGTCGAAGCGATCGTAGCAGCTGCGGTATGCAGCATCATGGCTCTGTGTCTGTTTATCTTCATGGTGACTACGGCAGGACGGCGTAAACGGGAGGATGAACGGTCGATACTGGCAAAGACGCCTGCGGAGATCGTGCTGCTTCTGTCCTGTATCGCGGTGATGGTTACGCTTGAAGCGGCTTTCGGCAGCAACTATGAAAACAATTTTGATATGCTCTGTACGGCGGTGGCAGCTGCTACCCTGGTGATCACTTCCATTGCGCTGGGTGTGGTGCTTTTCCTGGTCATCAAGCTGCGGGATCATAATCTGTGGAGCAGTTCTATCCTCTGTCTGCTATATCGGATCATCAAATGGACTGCAGGTCATGCAAAGCGGTTTTTCGGCGGATTTCCGCTGGTATGGAAAACGGTTCTTGTGGTGACGGTGATCCTGCTTTTCAACCTGGCTGCCTTAGGGATCATGAGCGGATCTGCCTGGTTTCTGTGGGCAGGTGCTATCTTCGTGATGGCGGTGCTGACGGCGCAGAAAATGAAGCGACTGAAAGACGGCGGCAGACACCTGGCAGAAGGAGATCTTTCGTATCAGATCGATACGGCAGGTCTGCGCGGTGATCTGCTGGAGCATGCAGAAAATCTCAATCACATCCGGGAGGGTATTTCTGCGGCAGTAGAGGAACAGATGAAGAGCGAGCGATTCCGAAACGAACTGATAACCAATGTTTCTCACGATATCAAAACTCCGCTGACATCCATAATCAATTACGTGGATTTTCTGAAAAAAGAAGATATCGATAATGAAAAGGCACAAGAGTATATCGGAGTGCTGGATCGGCAGGCTAATCGCCTGAAGAAGCTGACGGAGGATCTGGTGGAAGCATCAAAGGCCGCAACCGGGAGCATCAAGCTGGAGAAGATCCCTTGTCGTGTCGGTGTGCTTATGATGCAGGTCATGGGCGAATATCAGGAAAAGACAGAAGCTGCTGATCTGACGATGATACCGACCCAGCCGGAAGAAGATCTGGAGATCCTGGCAGACGGCAGGAGCCTGTGGCGTGTCTTCGACAATCTCCTCAACAATATATGCAAATATTCTCAGCCGGGGACAAGGGTGTATCAGACGCTGGAACGTCAGGATGACAAAGCAGTCATCATCTACCGTAATACGTCAGCATATGAGCTGAATATCACGGAGGAAGAACTGATGGAGAGATTTGTCAGAGGCGATAAATCACGACATACAGAAGGAAGCGGGCTGGGACTTTCCATAGCGCGGAATCTGGTGGAACTGCAGGGAGGAAGTTTCCGCATCCACATAGACGGAGATCTGTTTAAAGTCGTGATCGAATTTCCCCTGTATCACGGGATGCCATATGCTGTAACCATACCAGAAAAATAGAAAAAGAAATCTGAATGCAGTGCGAGGAACTATTCCTTGCACTGCATTTTTATGGTATACTAATCACGTATGAGCAAAACAGTACGAGGATGGTATTATGACATTTTTCAAATTTTTATTTGTGCTGGCACTGGCAGTTCCTCTGGCGGTGTTCATGTGGAATTATATCAATAAATTGTCGGACGAGTTTCAGAAAAGTGTCTCTCGCAGCAAGGGATCCAGAAGACCAGAGCAGCCGGCAGGAACAGAGAGATCTCCAAGGCCGGCGAGAACTGCAGGACCCGGCAAATCCGACAGGCCGGCAAGATCTGCAGAACCCGGTAAATCTGACAGGCCGGCGAGACCTGCAGGACCCGGTAAATCTGACAGGCCGGCGAGATCGGAAAGACCTGATACAGCGGAAGCTTCTGCAGGGAAGAGGCAAAAGCCTGCGAGCAAACGGAAGCGGCGCAAGGCACGCAAAAAAGATAGAGAACTTCGAAACAGGGAGACCAGAAAATGAGCAACGGTTACTTTATATCCTTTGAAGGAGTGGACGGCTCCGGCAAATCAACGCAGATAAGCAAGTTAAAAGAATATCTTGAAGAAAGCGGCTATGATGTGATCCTTTCCAGAGAGCCCGGAGGGACCCGGATCGGAGAGCAGATACGCAGCGTGATCCTTGATCCTGCGAACAGGGAGATGACAGCTGTTACAGAGGCACTTCTTTATGCGGCTTCCCGAGCCCAGCATGTCCATGATGTGATCGCCCCTGCAGTAAAAGAGGGAAAGATCGTGATCTGCGACCGGTTCGTGGATTCCAGTATCGCATACCAGCAGTACGGAAGAGGGCTGGGAGAGTGTGTGCGCATCATCAATGGATATGCCATAGACGGCTGGATGCCGGATCTCACTTTCTTCCTCAAGGTAAAGCCGGACATAGGGGAAGAACGGATCGAATCGAGAGAAAAAGACAGGATCGAGCTGGAAGATATGGCCTTTCATGAAGCTGTCTACCGGGGGTATGAATCTTTGCAGGAAGAGTTTTCGGATCGTATCGTCGGCATCGATGCCGCTCGCCCGGTAGAGGAGATCTTTGCAGAAATAAAACGTTATACAGATATGCTGCTGAAAAGGTAAGAAGCATTATGAGATTTGAAATAGACGAGGACAATCGCATACTGGTGCAGCGTTTGGAGCGGGTAGTCCGGGACGACCGAGTGTCCCACGCATATATCCTGGAGGGAGACCACCGCATCGGCAAGAGAGCCTTTACGGAGAGTTTCGTCAAGGGGATCCTCTGCCCGAAACACCTGGGTGAAAACTGCGGGGAATGCAGCATCTGCGACAAGGTGGATCACGGAAACTGCGAGGATCTGTTTTATGTGGCAGCAGATGGGAATTCCATCAAGGACGCCAGTATTCTTGAGGTGCAGGACCGGCTGAAAACAATGCCGTTCGGCTCGCGGAACGTGGTGATCGTAGAGGATGCAGACACCATGACACAGCGGGCGCAGAACCGTCTTCTGAAGACTTTAGAAGAGCCGCCGGGGAATTCTGTGATATTCCTGCTTTCGGAAAACATCGAGAACCTGGTGCAGACCATCCAGTCGCGATGCGTCAAGTACAGGCTCAATTATTTCGGGAGCAGCGGAACGGATTCCATGCTGGAGGAAGCTTCTGAAGTGGTGCGCCTTTTGCAGGAGCGGGCACCTTTTTATGTGCTAAAAGAACGATGCGATAAAATAACGAGAAACCGGGAAGATACGGAAGCTTTTCTGGACAGTTTGCAGGTGGTGTACCGAAACCTGCTGCTTCAGAGGGACGGAGACATTTCCTTTTTGAAAGACGATGAGATCGCGGCGGGCATCCATGAGACCGAGACTGCAAGAAAGCAGATACGGCAGGGAGTATCGCCATCGTATGCCATCAAGAATTTAATGTTAAAAATCGGAGGATAGATATGGCCAAAGTAGTAGGAGTAAAATTTAAAGATGCAGGCAAGCTGTATTATTTCAGCCCTGCGAAAATAGATGTGAAGATGGGTGACAATGTTATCGTGGAGACAGCCAGAGGGCTGGAATTCGGCAAGATCGTCATGGACGTGACGGAGGTGAAGGATTCTGAGATCGTCTCTCCGCTTAAGAATATCATTCGGATCGCCACGGAGAAAGATCAGAAGCGGCACAGGGACAACCTGGCCAAGAAGGACCATGCCATGAAGCTTTGTCAGGAAAAGATCGATGCACACCACCTGGAGATGAAGCTGATCGATGTGGAATATACGTTTGACAACAGTAAGGTGGTATTCTATTTTACGGCGGACGGCAGGATCGATTTCCGGGAGCTGGTCAAGGATCTGGCTTCTGTATTCCGCATGAGGATAGAGCTGCGGCAGATCGGTGTGCGCGATGAAGCCAAGATGATCGGCGGTGTTGGAAGCTGCGGCAGAGGGCTTTGCTGCAGCACGTGGCTGTCGGATTTCGAGCCGGTATCCATCAAGATGGCGAAGGTTCAGAATCTATCCCTTAACCCGTCAAAGATCTCTGGCATGTGCGGACGTCTAATGTGCTGTCTGAAGTTCGAAAACGAGGTGTATACTCATCTGAAAAAGGGTATGCCGGCTGTGGGAGAACGGATAAAAACGCCGGACGGTATGGCTATCGTAAGCGATGTCAACATCCTGGAAAACATCATCAAGACGCGGCTGGTCTTAGACAACGGTAAAAAGGATGAAAACGGTGAGGAAAAGCTGAGCACCGAGTTTTACAACTACGGCAAGGAAGAAATCAAACGGATCAACAAGAAACACGGTCATGGCGGTCACAAGAAGAAGGAAAAGGACGATGATCTGGCGGAGATCGAAGGTGATCTGCTGAAGGAAATCAAGGAACTGATGAAAGATTAGAATCTGGTGTGCAGGTGAGTGAAGGACGGCTATGACAGAGATACGGACGGATGATATAGGATTTGGAAACTTAAAACTTCTGCAGGATCCTTCGGAATTCTGCTATGGCGTAGATGCGGTGATCCTGGCTGATTTCGCGGCGTCGATATGCGGCGGATACCGGTATGCGGCTGACCTGGGAACCGGGACAGGAGTCATTCCTTTTATTCTCCATCACAAGGCAGGCAGCAGGGACAGTCGCTATTTCGGTCTGGATTTCAACGAGGGATCTGTCGGGCTGGCTCGCGAAAGCAGCAGGCTCAATGGCCTTTGTGAACAAATACATTTTGGGTGCGGCGATATCGCGGAGCTTGCCGGATGTGCGAGTGCAAAAGCTTTTGCAGAGGATGGCGTGTGGCAGGGCGCAATGGAGAACGGAGGGTTTGATGTGGTGACCAGCAATCCGCCGTATTTTGCGAAGGGAAGCGCTATTCCGGCAGAAGGAGCGGGAAAGTTCCGTGCACGTCATGAGACGACGGCTGATCTGGATGGTTTCCTGCAGGCTGCTGCAAAGATCTTGAAGCGGCGAGGTCAGCTGTTCCTGGTGCATCGCCCGTCCAGACTTGTCGATATTTTTGAAAGCTGCAGGCGCTGCCAACTGGAACCGAAGACGGTCCGGTTTGTGGTGCCGGAAGCAGGGCAGGCACCCAATATCGTCCTGATCCACTGTGTGCTGGGAGGCGGCAGAGAACTGAAATATCTCCCGCAGCTGGCCGTATACGACGGCAGAGGAAGCTACAGCCGGGAGATCCAGAAAATTTATGAACGGATCTAGTACGCGGGGACAGTGGATCACATGATATGACACAGGTATACTGACGCCATGACTCCGGCGATGTAGCCGGCGATCCCCGACAGGAATGCATGGCGCATTTTTTTAACGGAAGTGACGCCAAAATACAGAGCAAGGACGTAGAATACCGTTTCGCAGCTTCCGACCATGACGGAGGCGGCTCTTCCTGCAAAGGAGTCGGGCCCGGTGACTTCCATGATCTGCTGAGCAAGCACCAGGGAGCCGCTTCCTGAAACAGGGCGCAGTAAGATCAGGGAGATCAGTTCTTGCGGAATGCCGATTTTTTCGAAAAAGGGACGAGTGGTCTCCTGAAGGAATCCCATGGCTCCGGAGGAGGTCAGAGCGCCTATCGCCAGGAAGATCCCAAGAAGGAACGGCAGTATCTCCACACTGGTTTTCAGGCCATCTTTAGCACCTTTGATGAAGGCATCGTATATGGGGACTTTTTTCCATATGCCCCATACGAGGATGATGGTGATGAGCAGTGGCAGAAATGCTATGGATAATAAGCTGAGGATATCAGGCATCAGGTGACTTCCTTTCAAAGAGCTTGCAGATCCAGACGGAGACAGCCATGGAGATGAGACCTGCGGCAATGGACGGCAGGATGATATCATCCGGTGAGGCGGATCCCAGATCGCTTCTCACTTTGATGACGGTGATGGGAATAAGCTGGATCATGGACATGCTCAGAGCGAGGAACATGCACATGGCATTGCTGGCACGGGGCGAATGACCGTTTTCAGCATCGAGCCTCTCCATGGCTTTGAGGGAAAATACGGTGGCGCTGTTTCCGGCACCGAAGATGTTTGCCATAAAGCTCATGATCATCATGGCCAGCGTCTGGCTGTCTTTTTCTTTGGGAAAGAGAAAAGTAAGGATGGGCCGGAGGGCCTTTGCAGCATGATCTATGAGTCCGGACTCTTCTGCGATCTTCATCAGACCGCTCCAGACTGCCATGACGCCTGCCAGGGATAACGTGAACTCTACTGCATCTGTACAGCTGGCCAGGAAGCTGTCAGTGAATGCATCTGCCCTGCCGGTAGCAAGGGAAACGACGATCCCTGCGATGAGCATAAACCCCCATATATAATTCATCATAAAATCACCTCTAACTAAAAATACTCCAAAAATCAAAAAATATGTTGGGGATTTCCAAATTATGTGATATCATATAGTATATACCGTTTGAGTAAAGGAGAGAGGGTCATGAATGTGATGATAGATTTAAAAACACTTTTTTTGATCGTATTGGGTATCGCACTTCTAGTGCTGATCGTTTATCTGATACAATTAACACGGAAGTTGTTAACTTCCATGGATCACACAATCAATATTCTGGAGGATGTGGCAACTATCACAGACCTGGCAGCCAAGCGCAGCAAAGACGTGGACGGGATCATTGGCGATGTTTCCGAATCCGTGGAGTCGCTGTCGAAGGCCGTCAAGGGAGATCAGAATATTTTCTCTGCGATCTCTTCTGTAATAAAAGCGGTCGCAGCTGTGAAGAAGGCTGGTTCGAAGGAGTAGATGCGAACCGAAAATCCCCGCAGGGCGGGCAGGTTCGATTGCTGGTAAAAGGAATGAAAGGAGTCTAAGTATGAAAGCAACGGGAATCGTACGTAAGGTTGATGAACTGGGAAGAATAGTTCTTCCGATCGAATTAAGGAGAACTTTAAATATAGAAATAAAGGATCCTTTAGAAATTTATGTGGATGGTGAATCCATCATGCTGAAAAAATATCAGCCGGCATGCGTATTCTGCGGAAGTTCAGATGGCATCCGTCAGATCAAAGGCAAGAACGTATGCGCTAAGTGCGTTGAAGAACTGAAATCACTGTAACCATGTATGAAAAAAAGAGCAATTTCGTTGCTCTTTTTTTTCGCAGGGATGCTTGAAAACATGTGACCGGGGAACAATAGAGACAGGAAGAGGCTCTACTATCAAGTTTTGCTCCCCTCATGTGGAAAACTCAAAAGGTCTCTTCCTTACTTATGAGAAGATATGTGAATCGCTCTTGAAAAAAAGCCGGTAAGGAAGTATAATGGGTTAGTTGTAAATTAACAGTTCGGAGGAAAAAAGTGGCAAAATTCTTAGTACAGAAAAGCGCTCCTTTACATGGAGAAGTAAAGATCAGCGGTTCGAAGAACGCTGTTCTGCCGATCATGGCGGCGGCACTTTTAACGGAAGAGAAATGTGAGATCAAGGATGTGCCTGCACTCAGAGATGTACAGGTGATGTGCAAGCTTCTGGAGAGTCTGGGCGCAACCGTGGATCCGGAGCTGGATGAAAATAATGTAGATATTACAGCTGGCAGTGTATTGACGTACGAGGCTCCTTATGAGCTGGTGAAGATGATGCGGGCGTCGATCCTGGTGCTGGGAGCTCTGCTCTTGAGAACGGGTCGCGCAGTGATCCCCCTTCCTGGCGGATGTGCTATTGGCAAGCGGCCGGTGGAACTTCATCTGAAGGGTCTTAAGGCACTGGGCGCAACCATCAATGAAGAAAGACTGGCAAGAGGGATCGTGGATGCGAAAGCCGACAAGCTGAAGGGCACGACTATCTATCTGGATTTCCCAAGCGTAGGGGCGACTGAGGTCATCATAATGGCAGCTTCTCTGGCAGAGGGGACAACTGTTCTGGAGAATGCGGCGCAGGAGCCGGAAATCGTCGATCTGGCAAACTTTCTGAATAAAATGGGCGCACGGATCAAGGGCGTCGGCACGGACACTATCAAGATCGAAGGGGTCGAGAAGCTGAAGGGCGTTTCTCATCACGTGATCCCTGACCGGATCGAAGCCGGAACCTTCATGGTTGGCGCTGTTATGACCAAGGGAAATGTTCTCATCAAGAATGTGGTGCCGGATCATCTGAAGGCAGTCATCGCTAAACTGAGAGAGTGCGGCGCGGACATCACTATGACTGATGAGGGTCTGGTGGCACGGGGCGATGTGAACCCGATCGTTTCCACTGATGTGAAGACGCTGCCGTATCCTGGATTCCCTACGGATATGCAGTCGCCGTTTATGGCGCTTCTGACCGTGGCGAAGGGTCCGAGCGTGGTAATCGAAACGGTGTTTGAAAACCGTTTCATGCATGTTGGGGAATTCAATCGTATGGGTGCCAACATCAAGACCGATGGAAACTGTGCCATCATCCCGGGTGACAAGGAGCTGCAGGGAGCGCAGGTGGTAGCGACCGACCTGAGAGCCGGTGCGGCCGTAGTCCTGACGGGTCTCATCGCAGAAGGCACGACGGAGATCTCCCAGATCTACCATGTGGATCGCGGCTACGAACACTTCGTGGAAAAGCTGCGGAACCTGGGCGCGAATATCATGCGTGTGGAAGAATAGAATTGAATGAAAAACTCCCTGTTGCGGCCTGCGAGGTGCGGGCGGTGCGGGGAGTTTTTTTGTTTTTTGGTTTTTGGGTGTTGGTCGGGGCGGGCCGTGCGGTGTCGGTGTGGGCACTGCGGTTTTCGGGCCAGTGTTGGTGCGGTTTTCAGGCTGGTGCAGTGTCGGTGCAGTTTTCATCCTTAACGGCATGATATTCTCTTTTTTGGATGAAAAGCGGGTTTTCAAAGGGGTCGTTTGAACCCGATCATCCTTATTTTCTGAAATAGCTGATTTGAGATGAAAAATCGCCTATAATTTTCCAGAAATTCATCCTTAAGCCCGGCACTAAGCGGTGTGAGAGCTCGACCTTGGGCGTGGTAAGCCCGGCACTACGCGGTGAAGCGTCAACCCTGGGCGTGAGAAGCCCGGCACTAAGCGGTGTGAGAGCCCCGACCCTGGGCGTGGGGCTAAGGTGAGTTCCTAAAAGAGCGGATATTTATCGCTTAGATCTTTTTGTTGGATGCCGTAGATGTAGAGGTTATGTTCCGGCTCTCCATCCAAACTTTCATCGGTGGAGTTGTAGTAGAAGAGCAGGTCATCTAGCTTACAGGAGTTGTGATATCCTATATGAGTGTTGAATTTCTCAGAATTAAAGCGTGGCTCTACATTATCACAGATGATCCGGTAATAAGCTTCGTTTTGCTCCGTTTGCTTTGTTGTGAGAGCCTCAGTTTTGCGAGATTGAAGCTGGATCACGGCAATCCCGTCACCAAGTTCAGGAATAGAAAAAAGATGAAGTTCCAGGATCTTATTGATCGGGCAGGTGTATTCCACCAGATCAAAGTCAAATTCTTCCCCTTTTTCATTTTCTACGGTATTTCCGTACTGATCCTTTGCATAATCTTCAGAGATGAGCGAAAGCCCTTCTTTATCCAGATCCTCGTTGACGATCCGGACGAAGTCCTTTGCAGAAATATCAAAGGTCGTTCCGTTAAAAGAAATGTCGGGTTTGCGGTTGGTATCCTGGATCAGACGGGGTTCGTGGACGTAGCAGATGAAAGCGACGATCAGGGCCAGAAGGATGATGGAACAGACTATGATGTTTGCGATATGCTTGCGGGTCAGTTTTTTCGTATTCATGACTGGCCTCCTTTACTGTTGCAGTGCGTTTTGACATGCTTCGAAAATGCGAATATTCAGAAAATAGCTCGTATGGGTAGCGTATCATGGCGGCAGGTTTCTGTCAAGAGCGGGTATAAAGCTTCCGGCGGCGGACATGGTTCTGGCGGCGGGCATGGTTCCGGCGGCGGGGATGGTTTCCGCGGCGGGCAATATAGGATACTATCTCGTGAAAAGGAGGTTGACATAATTTTTGCTAAATCTTCGTTTCTCGTAAAATGCAATGTAAAACGAGAATCGGAGCTGTGTTCAGGCAAAGACTATATAATCTAATTCTTTGTCTTGCCGTTGTTTCTCAAGTTTTAGAGAAAATCACGCGCTATAGAGGTTGTGTTCTCCAGTCGATCGACGAGAACTTCTCGTTTTTCACCAAATTTTCCTCCATACGAAGAATCTGATCTTGCTGCTTCCGATTTGCCGGCTCGAAATTCTCGAAAACGCACCTGAAAAACTTCAATTCGAAGATTTTGGTAGATGCGGCGAGGCTGGCAGCAAGATGTGAGTCCTGCAGGGATGCGGCGAGGCTGGCAGCAAGATGTTACAAATTCTCTAAGATGTTTTCAAAAACGATTGACAGAGCAGGCATAAAGCTCCCGGCGGCGGGCATACTACAGATAACTGTTTGCAAGGAGGTATTGGAAGATGCAGGATTTAAAAGGAAGTAAGACGTATGATAATCTGTTGATCGCGTATGCCGGGGAGTCGCAGGCGCGCAACAAGTATGAGTTTTTTGCTGCAAAGGCGCAGGAAGAGGGGTATCGGCAGATCGCAGAGCTGTTTCACGAGACGGCGGACAATGAAAAGGAACATGCGGAGATCTGGTACAAGCATTTCGTGGGGATCGGCACGACGCCGGAAAATCTCATGACCGCGGCGGAAGGTGAGCATTACGAGTGGAGCGAAATGTACGATGATATGGCGTGTGTGGCGCGGGAGGAAGGTTTCGAGCAGATCGCCCGGCAGATGGAGCAGGTGGCGGCTATCGAGAAGGAACACGAGACCCGTTACCGGAAGCTTTGGGAGAACATAAAGACCCAGCAGGTCTTTGCCAGAGACAGCGAAGTCACATGGATCTGCGGCAGCTGCGGACACGAAGTCAAAGGCAAGGACGCTCCGGAAATCTGTCCGGTCTGCCACCACGCCCAAGGGTATTTTCGGATCAAGGCGGAGAACTATTAGTTGATTGTGGCGGGAAGAGATCAGAACATGGAGAATTGAATGATTGCAAGCTGATTCGGGTATTGGATTGGCTTGCTTTTTTTGTTTATTCAATCACAACCAGTTCGTGGGTGATGATAGCGTTTTTTCCGTCCAGATACAGGCTGTAGAGAAATCCGAGGCGGCATAGGGATATTACGACTGCCAGCAGCATGATGATAAGGACGACCGCTTTGATGGAGCGGGTGCGTTTGAGCTGCTTGCGTAGATAGGTGCTGTCGATTTCCTGGTAGTAATTCACGATCAGATCTTCGGGACGACCCAGTTCAAGGCACAACATCTCATAAGTAATATGTTCTGCATCCAGCTCGCAAATGGAGTCTTTAATATCATGAAAAAAACGTTTTTCATATTTTCCATAGACCGGCAGTAATGCCTTTATTTCTTTTAAATAACGCTTTTGTTCTTTATTCATTTGCATCGTCCTCCGCAAAATCATTGTTTAAAACCTGCTGAATGCTGTGATAGGTGGCAAAGTATTCTCGCTTCAGGTCTTCCAGCCGCTGCCAACCGGCGTCTTCCAGATGGTAGTAAACCCGCACTAGGCGTTTGCCTGCCTGTTGTTTGTAGTCCGACTGTCTCTTATACACATCTGACGCTGCCGAC
>NZ_JACRWC010000075.1 GCF_014306095.1 Lentihominibacter faecis | reverse complement strand
GATGTGTATAAGAGACAGTAGTAAACCCGCACTAGGCGTTTGCCTGCCTGTTGTTTGTAGTCCGAGATATATCCGTGATCAATCATTTTGTACAGGGCCGGATACAGGGATCCAACGGGAAAATCTAGTTCTCCGCCGGAAGATTTTTTGATCAGCTGTGACAGCTGATAGCCGTAGCAGTCGCCTTTACAGCTTAATACGTGGAGCAAAAGCATTTCTACGGATCCTTTTTTAAAGTTGATTTGAGCGCTCATCCAATGTTCCTTTTATTCTTTATGATACTGTAATTATTTTAATGTTTCAGCATATGAATGTCAACAACCATTTAGAAAAACTAAATAGTTGTTGACATTTCTCTTATCTCCTATTATGATTTAGGCAAAGAATGAGTTGGAACGGTCGCAGGAAGAAGTCGTGCAAAATGAGAGGTAGTCTATGTTTTCAGTCGCAGTTTGTGATGATGATGAATTATTATGTGAGAAGATCGAAGCGTGTTTAAAGGCCTATCAGCCGCAGGGACTGGTGCGGTGCGAGTCGTATTACAGCGGGGAAAAACTGTATGCGGACATGCTCCGGGGCGAGACCTTCGATCTGATCTTTCTTGATATCGAATTAAAAGCGATGAACGGGGTGAATCTGGGTGCTAAGATACGAACGGAGCTGCAGAACGAAAAAACGCACATCGTTTATATATCTGCGAAATCAGAGTATGCGATGGAACTTTTTGCAGTCCGGCCCCTTAACTTTCTAATAAAACCAGTGCAGGAACAGGATATTATCAAGAATCTGGAAAAGGCGATAAAGCTGTCACAATATTACGATGACTATATCAAATTCCAGAGAGGATCGGAATTATACAGTGTGGCCTATGGGGAGGTCCGGTATTTCAGCACCACGGGGAGAAAAGTAGAGATTCATACAACATCTGTCGACCTTGATTTTTATGGAAAACTGGATGACGTTCAGGCAAAAACACCACCGGGATTTATTCGGATCCACAAGTCCTATCTTATCCATGAAATGTATGTTAAAAAGTGGGAATATGAGATGGTCGTGATGAATCGAGATGAGCAGCTTTCCATCAGTCCACGCTACAGAAAAGCGGTGAGGGAAATGCTCATGAAGCGGTGGAGAGAGGAGTAGTTCATGTTTCCAATGATTATGAGCCTTTGCGGCAACTTGATGGGATTTTATATTTCTCTTCAGTTCCTAAATATTTTCTTTGAAAAGGGAGAACAGAAAGAGCGTTTTATTCGATACATAGCATTTCTGGCATTCTTCTTGTTTAACAGCGTAGTTTCACTCATCTTGAACCGGCCTCCATTGGTGCTGCTGTCAACTTCCATGGCAGGAATCTTTCTGATGACGCTGACGTATCGCGGAAAGTGGAAAACCAGAATCATAGCAGCTCTTTTAGTGGGAGGTCTTCATCTGGTTTTAGAGGACGTATCTTATCGTCTTTTGATCGTACTGCATTCGGAATATATCATACCATTGATTTTGGCGGTCACAGATTTATTATTTTTCTTGTGTATGATCGTTGCGAAAAAGATCGCAGATCAGAAAAGGGGACAGGAAATCCCGCTTTCGGAATGGCTGGCGGTGATCTTGATTCCGGGAATCAGCATTTTCTTTTCAGCAATCGTCTTAGATCAGTGCAGGGACGAGAAGGCTGCCTTTCTGGGCGGCTTATGCATGGTATTTTTGAATCTGGCCGTATTCTATTTGTTAGAACATTTAAAGCAGCTGCAGCAGAACCGTCTAGAACTCTCTTTACTGGAGCAGGAGAACAGGGCATATGAGAATCAGCTGCAGGAACTGTCGGCAATGGAAGACTCTATGAAATCGCTTCGTCATGATATCAAGAATCATTTGCTAGTTCTGCAGGAGATGGCAGGCAAGCATGATTTTTCAAACATGGACCGTTACGTGGAATCGCTGAACGATATGATGGAGCAGAGCAGACCCTTCTCAGAGACGGGAAACGTTACCGTGGACAGTTTACTGAATATTAAGCTGAAAGCGGCAAACCATCGTTTGGGGATCGATCCGGTGCTGAATCTTGCTATACCGTCATCCCTGTCCATAGAGAATCATGATCTTTGCATTATTTTAGGAAACCTGCTAGATAATGGCATAGAAGCGCTGGAACAGTGCAGGAATGGATATTTGGGCATTTCCATGAAGGCGGATGCGGGCATGCTGTTTTTACAGATAGTCAATTCCTATACCGGATCGCTTAGAAAACAGGGAGAACGTTTTTTGACGAGTAAGGCGGCTTCACAGGAACATGGCATCGGACTGAACAATGTAAAAAAGATCGTCGAGAAGTATCATGGAGAGATGCACTTTAAAACAGAGGATAATCTGTTCCGTGCAGAAATCCTGCTATATTTATAATATCATTTTTATTTTTGACAATAAAATATGCTGTTTTTTACAACTCTAACAAGAAGACTCTTTGCAGCACTATAATAAAACCACTGATTCATGCGATTGTATTCGTTTCCGGAGGTGAGTGGACAATGAACAGGAACATCATGAAAATACCAGCGATACTGATGTGTGTTACATTCGCCATACTCCTGTGCTGCGCATGCGACCCTGGGGATCAGAGCGGGTATGAAGAGCGGGAAATCTCACTTCCAGAGGGATGCGACAGCATATGGGATTTCAATGTGGCGGACGATGGGGTCATGCGGATCGCCGTCACGGAGGAAGAAACCCAGAAGGGTTATGTATGGGAAAGCAGAAATTGCGGCGAGTCTTGGGAGCGGAACTGGTGCTATACGGACGCCATGCATATCACGGAGCCTGAAAAAGTAGATTGTCCGATGTTTTTTTCTGCAAAGGGCGATGCGGTATGTACGGTGGCGGATCGCTCTCTAGACGAATCTGAGTGCATGGATACAAGGTGTTTCTATATAGATTCTCAGGGTAATGCAAAGGAACTGTCTAACGTTATGCCGAGGTCAGAAGTGTCGGAGGCGCTTTACATCGGGGACGGATTTTCTGACTGTTCCAGGATCATAGATTCGGAAAACCTGCTGATTTCTAATAAGAGCGGGGAGACTTATTTACTCAATAAAGGTACAAATGAAATTACGGACTGCCTTCTAAACAGTAAAAATCCTCTTTATTCTCCAGAAGCGTTTATGGTCGAAGGCGACCAGATTTATCTGCTTGGTGTAGGGGATGTGATCCAGTACAACAGTAAAGAGCATGCCGTTGAGAAGAAGAACGACAAGACTCTGGAACTGATGAAAAAAGCATATGTAAACAGCGACAAGCTGGCTGTATTGACTGCACATAAAGGCGATTTTTATTTCTTTAATGAAGACGGTTTAAAACGATTCAGCGATGGAAAGAAGCAGACCTTTATTTCTAAAAAAGAGATGTCATTTGTCCCATCGGAAGTGTATGGACAAACCATTGTCTTTGATCGGGAGGAACAGGTATATCTGGCTATTAACCGAGAAGGCGATTCTCCACAGCTGTTCTGCTATAAGCAGGTATCGAATAAATCTCAAAAAGAGAAGAAGCGTCTGGAAGTCTATACCCTGCAGCAGGACGAGAATGTGCAGAAGCTGGTAGATCATTACCAGAAAGAAAATCCGGACGTGCAGGTGGATGTGACGGTAGGAATCGAAGAGAATGGATCGAAGACGCTAGACGATGCCATCAAGAAGCTCAATGCAGGCATGATGGGCGGAGACGGCCCGGATATCTTGTTTCTAGACGGGCTGAACGTCGATGCTTATGTAGAAAATCATATGCTGATGAGGCTGGATGAGGACATCGAAGAGCTTCATACGGAAAGCAATTTTGAGAATATCATCGATACCTATGAATGGAACGGTGAACTCTATGCAGTTCCCGTTCGTTTTGGACTGCCGATCATTCTAAGTCCTCACGATGATATCGTAAATGCAAAAACCGGGACGGATTTTGTTAATAAGACGGGGGAACATCAGATCGAAATCGGCGAATATGACTTCGCTAACGATGTAAGATTTTATTACCAGACTTTCGTAGACGATAAGGCAGATCACGGGACGATCGACAGGAAGGATGTCCAGGAGTTTTTAAAGAACGTGAAGCGGATGTATAACTTGGAAGAAAGCCAGGATAATGTACATCTGTCGCAGCTGATGCTGCCACCGCAGCAAACGGGCGGAATGATTGGAAGTCTGCTGGGAAGCAGCTCTCTGGAACTGGACTACATCTGGCAGCCGCAGGAGATTCAGATGGTGCAGCAGCTGAAGGACAGTACTTACGGCATCGTCACTTCCAATCAGGGCACATACTATATACCGCGCATGATCGTGGGAATCAGTGCGGCGACAAAACAGGAAAAAGAATGCAGGGAGTTTGTTTCATATCTGTTGTCACGGCAGGGTCAGAAAATCACCGGGGAAGCTATGGGCCTCAGCATTGATGAAAGCGTACTGGAGGATACTTTGCAGAACTTAAAGCCTGATCAGGCCGAAATTGCCGATGAGAACGTCAGCAGAACGCTGCAATTACAGGAACTGCCGGAAGACGTCGTTTTGGATTTCCTGCAAAGCGCTGAGGATGCTGATCGCGCGGCCAACAACAATGGAACGATCATGAGTATTTTTATGAAATATACAGAGAAGTATCTCAATGAAGAAATTTCCTATGAAAAAGCCGTGAAAGAGATTTCGGATCGGTTGCGGCTGTATGCGTATGAGTAGGTGAGGTGATGAGGATGAGAATGCGAGTACGAACGTGGAAAAATCCAGCGTGGTGGTTTTTGCTGCCAAGTTTCACAGGGGTCTGCATCTTCTATTTCATTCCGTATATCGACGTGTTTCGCAGGGCTTTTTTTTCGGCTGCGGGAGGCGAGTTTCAGGGACTGGATAATTTTAAAACCGTCTTGACAAATCCGGCTTTTCAGCTGGCTGTGAAGAATACGGGGCTGTTTATGCTGGTGTGTATTCCGCTGCTGTTATTCTTGTCATTGGTGATTGCGGTGTGGATTTATCGTCACAGTAAAATAGGAAATTTCCTGAAAACCGGTTTTCTGCTGCCGATGGCGATCCCAGTGGCTGCGGTGGTTCTGCTGTGGCGGATCTTATTCGATGATCAGGGCTTGCTGAACGGTGTGCTGGACCGCTGGGGGACAGGAACCTGTGAGTGGATGGATACGAGATGGGCTTTCGTCATTCTGGTGGTCAGCTATATCTGGAAGAACCTGGGCTATCACATTGTACTCTGGCTGGCGGGACTGTCCATGATCCCGGATCAGATTTATGAAGCGGCTCAAATGGACGGGGCTTCGGATCGAGTAATCTTCTTTCGGATCACGCTTCCCAACCTGCTGCCGATGCTGTTTATCATTGCAGTTCTGGCTCTTCTCAATTCCTTTAAAGTGTTTCGAGAAGTTTATCTGGTGGCAGGTAATTATCCCAATGAAAGTATCTATATGATACAGCACCTGTTCAACAACTGGTTTCGGGATCTTGCTCTGGATAAGATGACGGCAGGAGCGGTGCTGCTGTCCATTCTGTTAATTCTGCTTATTTTCTTGCTGCAAAAGGCATGGGAGGATCGGGCATGAAGCGGAAACTGAGTCTTTTCTTGATTGCATTTGGTGCATTTATCGTAATTTATCCAGTGATATTTTTGCTTGCAGGTTCTTTCATGCATCCGGCTGAACTGGAGGAACATCTGGCGCCTATCGTCAGTCCTGCCTCGCAGGGGTTTGCGGACTGGTCTTTGCTGCCGCAGATTCCGACTCTTCGATCTTATGCAAAGGTTCTGCTGGAGGAGCCGCAGTTCTTTATGGTGTTCTGGAATTCGGTCAAGATCGTGGCGGGAGTGGTGGCAGGACAGCTGCTCTTTGGCGTGCCTGCTGCCTGGGGATTTGCCCGTTATGAATTCCGACTGAAAAAGCTTCTGTTTTTTATCTATATTATTCTGATGATGCTCCCGTTTCAGGTGATCATGCTGTCTCAGTATCTGGTGCTGAGAGAGCTGTCGCTGCTGGACAGCTTGTGGGCGATCATTTTGCCGGGAGCCTTCTCTACATTCCCGGTGTTTGTCTTATATAATTTCTTCCGAGCGATACCGGAAAGCATCATGGAGTCTGCGAGGATAGACGGTGCATCGGAGTTTCAGATATTCTTTAAAATCGGGATTCCTCTCGGTAAAACAGGGATCATAGCGGCACTACTGTTGCAGTTTCTGGAATACTGGAACGTAGTAGAGCAGCCGTTGATCTTTCTGGATCGGGAGGAACTATGGCCGCTGACCTTGTATCTGCCGGAAATCAGTCTGGAGAATGCAGGTCAGTCGCTGGTGGCGGCCGTTATCACTTTAGTGCCGACGATGATACTCTTTTTCCTCTGCAAAGACCATTTAGAAAAAGGTATCGTGGCATCGGCGGTCAAAGAATAATATGTCAGGAAATCATGGAGGCCGAATATGAGAGTTTTTCATTTCTTGAAAGAAAAAGTGAATTTAAAAGAACTTTGGAATCGGGTATGCAGTCTGGAGCCTAATAAGAAGGTTAAAATCGTGGTTATATTTTTAGCGGTTATGGTTGGGCTTACCATAATTTCACGAGTTACATATCAGATGATCCTGCCAAAGGTCGTGATGGGACAGGCGGATTCCGGTACAATACGCCATACGATCCATACGCAGGCCGAAGTGAAATCCCTTTCAGAATCTCCAGTCTTTACGACAGAGGGGCTGCTGGTGGATAAGGTGGTGGTTTCTACAGGGCAGGCGGTCAGAAAAGGGGATGTTTTATATACCATAGAGAAGCACACTTTGGATCAGATGATCGCAGAAGAACAGGGAGAAGTGAATGCTGTCAGCAAGCAGATACAACAGCTGAAAGCAGAAAGCGATGGGAATTCCGTTTCCGCTGAGGTGTATTCTTTGCAGCAGGAAAGATGGAAAAAAGAACAGCTGCTTCAGGAGCATAAAAAGATCAAGCGGGCGGGGTACAGGATCTGTGCTCCACGGGATGGGGTAGTCACTGCGATCGAAACAAAGGCAGGACAGAAAACGCAGGGGACGGCGGATGTGATGCTGGCAGATTCCGGACAAAACTTGACTGCTGTTGTGACCCTGAGTAGCGATGAGGAAAGCAGCTATGTGAGCCAGGATACGATCGCCAGTGTTTCTTCATTGGATGGGAAATCAGCCGATAATCTTGTGATCGCATCCATCGACAACCGGGAAGCTGAGGGAACGATCGTACTGAATATTCCTTTGCCGCAAAGCGAGTTTTCGCTGGGGCAACTGCTTTCCGTGGAACTTAATTCTGCCTCGCAGAAATACGATTGCTGTATTCCGCGTTCGGCGTTAAATATGGAAGGGAGCAGTTATTTTGTCTTCACAGTTACGGCGGAGGAGACGATTCTGGGAAGAGAATATACGGCGAAAAAGATGGAAGTGACTTTACTGGATAAAAATCGGGAATCCGTTGCAGTAGAAGGTATTTCCAGTGGCCAGATGATCATTGTACAGTCTGATAAGATCTTGTCCGATGGCAATAAAGTGAGGAAAATGCGATGAAAAAGAAGATGGAGATTTTTAAGAAGAAATATATTCCGGGGATTCTGTGCATCGCTGTTTCCATCATCGCTTTTGTAAGTGCCGGGTTGAATCTTTTTGCAGCGAACAGCGACCGGGGCATCTATTACCGCAACGACTTGCCGGGAACATATATTTCTGCGGAAGAAGCGTATTCCTATTACGAAGAACAGTACGGCTCAGGGGAAGCGGAGGAAAACAGGCTGCAGTATGAGATGCTGTTTTGGAATGATCATGGGGAAGGGCAGATGGAAAGCGCTGAACTAGGGCGTCTTTCAACTGGCGACATTGTCTATACCTGTGGCAGGACGGATCTGCTTATCCCTGATGCTCTGCGGCTTGATTACGATGATTTTGGGTTGTGTATTCTGGGAAAACAAATTGCATGGGAATTGTTTGGGACGGTTCAGGCAGAAGGTCTGAAAGTTATTTGTGAAGGCAGGGAGTATACCGTGGCAGGAGTATCAAATCAGATCGACCGGATTTTTGTGGCTCCATCCAGAAGAAATGGGGAAGTGGGGTATAACCGGATCAATGTGATTCCAAAGGATCCGAAGCAGCGTATCCTGATCAGACAGGAGATGGAAAATCGGTTTGAAACGGGAGTTTATCAGGAAAACGAGTTTGTATGCTGGATTTTGAAGCTGCTGTTTCTGGCCTCTCCTGCGCTGCTTGGATGTATAGGCATACACTTCTTCATCCCATCCAAATGGGTGAAAAAATGGTATGTCAAGCTGGGAGTGATTGTTGTAATCCTTGTGGTGATCGGCGTGTTTGCAGGATATCCGGCAGATATGATACCGGGCGCATGGTCGGATTTTTCTTTTTGGCCGGATCGAATGGGAGAGAAGATGGAGTCGATTCATGCGTTCCTAAAGGGGAGCAAAATAGAGGTAGAAATGAACTGTTTTTATCAGATCGTGAGATGCCTGATCTGGTGCAGTCTGTCGATATTCGTTACGATCATAATGGGATTGGGGATGAAGAATTATGTGCGGAACTGTCCGGAAAAAGGAAAGCGTGGTGGTGAGCTGTGAGCAAGCTGGAAATCAAACAAATCGGTAAAACATATACTAACGGGGTGCAGGCGGTACAGGATTTTTCACTGGATGTGACAGAGGGAGAATTCGTTGTGCTGGTGGGACCGTCGGGATGCGGGAAATCCACTGTGCTGCGCATGATCGCAGGCCTGGAATCGATATCGGAAGGTCAGATGGCGCTGGATCAGACAAGGATAAACGAAATGCCGCCGCGGGAACGCAATATCGCTATGGTTTTTCAAAACTACGCGTTGTATCCTCATATGACTGTATACGATAATATGGCGTTTTGTTTGAAACAGGAAAAGAAGTCAAAAGAAGAAATCGATCAGAGTGTACATGAAGTGGCGGCTAGACTTGATATCGAAGATCTTTTAAAGCGCAAGCCTAAGACTTTATCGGGAGGGGAACGGCAGCGTGTCGCGATGGGGCGGGCGATCGTGCGACAGCCAAAGCTGTTTTTAATGGATGAACCGCTTTCTAATCTGGATGCCAAGCTGCGAAGCAGAATGCGGAGAGAAATTGCCAGACTGCATAAAGAATTAGAAGCGACCATTATCTATGTTACCCATGATCAAGTAGAAGCGATGACTCTGGGAACGAAAATCGTTGTGATGAAAGATGGCAGGATCCAGCAGATCGATACACCAGAAAATCTCTATTATCAGCCGTCCAATACGTTCGTGGCACAGTTTATCGGGACGCCTCAAATGAACTTGATGGAAATGCGTGTGACAGTTGATGAAAATATGGGTATTGTTTTGCAGAATGAACAGTTTCAGATCCCTGTTTCGGAGAGAACCCAGCGAATTCTGCTGGATGCAGGCTATGAAGGGAAATATGTGATTGTTGGAACGCGAGCAGAGGATATTGTAGCGGATGAAATCGGGAATGACGAAACGATAGACGGGACGATAAATGTATGCTGCGTCTCTAATGTGGAATTTCAGGGCAATGACAGCTATCTTTTTTTAGAGTTGGAAAAACAGGAAGAACTGGTCGTAAAAGGAACTGAAAATCACTGGCGAAAGCAGGAAAATCTAGAGAAAGTTCATGTTTCCTTTTCCCCGGAGATGATCCATATTTTTGATCAAGAGAGTGGGGAAAGGATCAATGAAAAATCAGTGTTGAGCAAAATGTGTGAAGGAGGTGCTTTATAATGTGTAAGAATAACGGCTGGATCTATTTGATCGTTTACTTCATCATGTTTCCGTTAGGGTTTCAAGGAGCAAAGCTTTTAGATCGATGGCTGAATGATATCAATGAGCAGATATCAGGAATGCATATTTTCTACTTGTGGCTTCTGGTGGTGGGAATTTTGGCGGCTTTGTTCCTACTAGCTATGCTGCTTTTACATCGGCGGCTGGTTATGATTTACCCGGCATGTCCATGGCTTTCGAGTGCTGTCTGCGCATTCCATATGATTCTAGGGATATTGATCAGTATATTCGCCCCAGCTCAAATACTGTTTGTACTATTTGGATATATGTTCAGCACAAGGTATGTGATACTACTGGTGATGCTGTTTACTTTTCTTGTTACGAACTTGACAGCTGGGAGAAGGCTTTGCATTCTTAGCTCTAAAAAGCCGAAATAAAGAAAGAATCATGGAATTCAAAATTGCCTAGGGCAAACTCTTTGCAGAAAATTCACCTTTGATTACGAGAAGGAGTATATCCCAACAGCCCTGTATTTGATTTCTGTACCAAATACAGGGCTGTTTCTTTGGTTTTTATACTATATCTTGTATTTTCTTCACATATCTTGACACTCTATTTTGTGGCTTGTCGCTTATTTGTCGCTTAAATCTGCTATAAGATACTGAAAGATAGTGAATGATAAGCGACAGCAGGTAAAGCGGGTGACATATTTTATTCATGGATTTTTCATAGTAGCGGGATTGAGATTTTACCTGACTTATGATATTCTTATATTTGGGTTTTTGCACCCAAAATACACATAGAAAGTCAGGGCGCGAAACTATGGCGAAAAAAGAAGCGAATTTTGATTTATACATACATGACTTGTTGGTTGAAGCAGGTATTCAGGCAGATACACAGGGCAGTAATATTGTTCCTATCAATGAAGCACTGAAAACAGCGTCAAAGCACCAGACGGGCAAGGCAGGATTTCCAGAATACACGGCGGTTGTAGGTGATTTTGTCCTTGTCATGGAAGATAAAGCAGACCGTGCGAACCTCTGCTTAAAAGAAGCAGACGGGACTATTTCTACAACTGTGCAGGCAACAACCGATTATGCCGTCAATGGTGCTTTGCACTATGCACAGCACATCTTGCAGAAAACCACTTACAAAAAGGTTTTTGCGTTCGGAAATGCCGGTGATAGCAAGCACCACACTTTACAGCCACTTTTTGTAGATAAGAACGGTTATAAGTGGCTGCCGGAAGTTCAGACATTTGAAAACTTTTCAGCGGCGCATATTGTGGAATATTACAAGCAGCTTGTACTTGAAGAAACGCCGCCAGAAGATATTGAACTTGCTGATATTCTGAAAAAGGCAAAGGAACTGCACGAATATCTGCGGAATTACGGCGGGCTTGGAGAAGATGAAAAGCCACTTGTCGTATCTGCAATTCTTCTTGCTTTGCGTGAAAAAGAATACGGCTTTAATCTGAATCAGTTGGCAGGTGACACGCTGGAAAGCAACACAGACGGTGCTATTCTGTACCAGTATCTTGAAAAGAATCTGCAACGCGCAAAAGTTGCCCCAGAAGTTAAAAAGCAGCGTGTACTGAATCAATTCACGCTGATAAAGGACAGACCGCAGTTAAATACAAAGCGTCAGGATTTGGGCGATAAAACACCTCTGAAATATTTTGCAGAATATATCAACAACAATATTTTTCAGGCGATTGTATCAAACGGGCGTGAAGATTATCTGGGGCGTTTTTACGGTGAATTTGTTTCTTATTCAGGCGGTGACGGGCAGGCTTTGGGTGTTGTGCTTACGCCCCGCCATATTACGGAATTGTTCTGCGAATTGGTGGATTTGAAACCTACCGATGTTATATTTGACCCATGCTGCGGCACAGGCGGTTTTTTAATTTCGGGAATGCACAAAATGCTGCGTGCTGCAAAGAACGATACAGAATGCAAGCACATCAAGCAGCAGCAAATTCACGGAATAGAAATTCGTGACGATATGTTTTCAATCGCTACAACGAATATGATTCTGCGCGGTGACGGGCAAAGCAACCTGATTTGTGAAGATTTTCTGGCGCAAGACCCCGGCGAATTACAGTTAAAGGGCGGTGGCATTACAGTAGGTTTTATGAATCCGCCGTATTCACAGGCAAAAGGTAAAGACACGGCAAACCTTTCGGAATTGTGCTTTATCCGCCATTTGCTTAATTCAATCACAACAGGCGGGCGTGCTGCCGTGATTGTACCTGTGTCCGCTATGATTGGAAAGACAAAAGATGATAAAGCGGTCAAGCAGGACATTTTGAAAAAGCCTACCTTAGAAGGCGTTATCAGTCTGAACAAAGACACCTTCTATCGGGTCGGCACTATTCCCTGCATTGCTGTTTTCACAGCAGGCGAACCACACCCGGTAGATAAGATTGCAAAGTTCATCAATTTTGAAGATGATGGCTTTGAAGTCAAAAAGCATTTAGGGCTTGTGGAAACCGAACGCGCAAAGGATAAGCGGCAGTATCTTCTTGATTGCTGGCGTGGTAAGGTTGCGGATTTTCCGTCAAGTTTCATGGTGGAAACAACCGTTGAAGATACGGACGAATGGCTGCATTCCTTTTACTACTACAATGATGAAATTCCGACAGAAGCGGACTTTATGAACAGCATTGCCGATTATCTCACATTTGAGTTTAATATGGTTACGCATGGAAAAGGGTATCTGTTCGGACAGAAAGGCGGTGACAGCAATGCTTGACTTGCATGATAGAGAATGGAAAGAGTTTAGAATATGCGATATTTTTATTATCAAAGCGGGCAAGCGCCTGACCAAAAGTGATATGACAAGCGGAAACAAGCCTTTCATCGGGGCAACAGATAATAACAACGGTATTACTGAGTTTGTGTCTAACACAAATGGTTCTGAGGACTGCAATGTTTTAGGCGTAAATTATAATGGGAGCGTTGTCGAGAATTTTTATCACCCATATACTTGCGTTTTTTCCGATGATGTCAAGCGTTTTCAGACGAAACAGGTTCAAGGAAACAAATATATCTATTTGTTTATGAAAACTGTCATATTGCAGCAGAAATGCAAATATGCTTATGGCTATAAGTTTAATGAGAAACGAATGCAGAAGCAATCTTTGTTGCTACCTGTTGATGAATCCGGCAATCCCGATTATGCTTTTATGGAACAGTACATCAAGGAACGAGAGCAGCAAATTGTACAAAATTATATTAATTATATTGGCAATAATACACAAATCGGGGGGTATAACACCCCTTAACCAAAAAGAATGGAAAGAATTTTACCTGCATGATATTTTCGCAGATATACGGCGTGGTAAACGCTTGAAAACTGCTGACCATATACAAGGTAATATTCCTTATGTATCATCGTCTGCGGTTAATAACGGTGTTGACGCATTGATAGGTAATACTGGGAAAATAAGAAAATTTGCAGATTGCATTACCTTAGCGAATAGCGGAAGCGTCGGAAAAACTTTCTATCATAAATATGAGTTTATCGCAAGTGACCATGTAACGGCATTAAAATCTGATAAACTGAACGAATATAGTTATTTATTCGTGGCTACGATTATGCAGCGGCTTGAAAACAAATACAGTTTCAACCGTGAAATAAATGATATGCGAATAAATAAAGAGAAAATTGTACTTCCAGTTGATGAATCCGGCAATCCTGATTATACTTTTATGGAACAATATGTAAGACAGCCTGTCTCTT
>NZ_JACRWC010000114.1 GCF_014306095.1 Lentihominibacter faecis | reverse complement strand
AGAGACAGGCTGTGTGCAGGGCGTATGGGCTATCAAGGATCTTGGATATGAAGCTATTATCATGAACAACAACCCGGAAACCGTAAGTACCGACTTTGATACATCTGACAAGCTGTACTTCGAGTCTCTCAACATCGATGACGTTATGAACGTTATCAAAAGAGAGCGTCCTTACGGCGTGATCCTGCAGTTTGGAGGACAGACTTCACTGAATCTGGCAGAAAAGCTCAACAGCCGGAGCATCAATATTTTAGGAACTGCATATCATAATATCGACCTGGCAGAAGACCGTGAAAAGTTCTGCGAATTACTGGAATCTCTTCACATCGCAGTGCCGGAAGGCCTTGCCGTTACCAACGAAGAAGAAGCTTTTGAAGCAGTAAGACGACTGGGTTATCCTCTGGTAGTGCGTCCTTCCTATGTTATTGGCGGACGTGCGATGCAGGTCGTGTATAACGATACAGAACTGACACGTTATCTGAAGGAGGCAGTGTCGCTTTCTACGGAGCATCCGGTGCTCATCGACCAGTACATCCAGGGTAAGGAAATCGAAGTCGATGCTATTGCGGACGGCGAGGACATCCTGATCCCGGGAATCATGGAACACATCGAGCGGGCGGGCGTCCACTCCGGCGACAGTATTTCCGTATATCCGGACTACTCCCTCTCCGAAGATGTGGAAGCAACTTTAGTAGATTATACAAAGCGTATTGCAAAGGCTCTTAACGTAGTGGGGTTGGTAAACATCCAGTACGCTTACGATGGAAACAAGATCTATGTGATCGAAGTAAATCCGCGTGCATCTCGTACTGTACCGATTCTCAGCAAAGTAACCCGCGTGCCGATGGTAAAACTGGCCGTTGCAGCTATGCTGGGACACAAGCTTTCGGAAAGCGACTACGGTACAGGTCTTTACAAGAGAAGCGAAGAATATGCGGTCAAGGTTCCGGTATTCTCCAGTGCTAAGCTGACGGATATGGATATAGCCCTGGGACCTGAAATGAAGTCTACGGGTGAGGTGCTGGGTATCGATAAAGAACTGGATAAGGCGCTTTACAAGGGGTTCCTTGGAGCAGGCATGAATATTCCGACAGAGGGAAATATCTTCGTTACTCTGAAGGATTCCGAGCAGAACCAGTATACTGCTGACATACTCAGCGACTACATAGATGCGGGATTCAAAATGTATGTAACGGACAATACCATGGACTTCTTCAAGGCACACGATCTTCCGGCTGAGGAGATGGATTACGATACGGCACAGAAGTGGATCATGAATCACAGCACCGACAGCGAAGAAAAGCTGGCTATGGTCATCAATCTGCCGACTGTGGCAAACCGTAAAAATACGGACAGCTTCCCGGTAAGAAGAAAAGCTATTGAACGTGGTATTTCTGTTATGACATGTATGGATACAGCGTGGGCATTCCTGAAAGCGATCCGACTGAAACAGAATGATACGAAGCTGGAATACAAGGCTCTGGACTGATCTGAAATCCTGGATCAGAAATAAATTTGATTTTTTTCTGGAAATCAACACATTTTTTTGATATGATGAACAGGTACAGAAGGTGCAGGTAAGAAAGAATAACGTCGAAAGGTTGTATCTATAATGTTAATACTTATTTTAGGTCTGATATTCGGGATCGTACTTTTGATTCTGGTAGGCAGAAGTGTAAAAAAGAATAGTCGGGAACGTCTTCGTTATGGTGACAGACTGATCAAGATCACAGAGATCATCAAGATCCTGCTGCTGTTTGTGACAGCATTATATGTAATCGCGTTTATTATCGTGATCATCAAGACCTGGATGGTGTAAAAGATCCATAAGAAGATAAAACGGACAGCGACCATTGTCGATAAGGGACAGGTGCTGTCCGTTTTTTACGTTTTTATAGAGATCACAATGAGCCTTCTGCAAAGATCTCTGCCGGGCAGAAATGCATGCTAGAATCTGTCGCTGTAGTTGAGGATGCTGCGGATATAACCTGCCCTCGGCCTGTTTTTATTACCGCTGCCCATAATGGTGGAATAATAGACGATGGACGCCTCGAAACTGTCCGGTGAGGTGCGGACGATAGCATAGGATCCATCGCTGTCATCCCTTGGCTGCGAGAGGCTGCCGGGGTTGACCAGGTAGATGCCGTCTTCCTCCGTGACCAGTGCTTTGTGAGTATGGCCGAAGAAAACGGCCTTGCAATTTTCCTCCATCGCTTTGTAATACAGATTGTCCAGACGGTAGTTGACGTGCTGTATATGACCATGGGTCAGCAGGATCCGTCCGTAGTCGGTCTCGATGATCTCGAAGTCGTCTGCACTGTAGCTGCCGTCACAGTTGCCCTTGACTGCTACGACAGGAATGCCGAATTCCCGTTCCAGCGCACGCCCGTCCTCCAGGTGATCTCCTGTATGCGCAATAAGATCCAGATTGGTCAGTTTCGGGAAGATTTCCCGTATTTTGTTCAGTTGTCCATGTGTGTCACCGATTACTAAAATTTTCATAAATATAGTGTATCACAAACAAGTATCATTGACTAGCTTAGATTTTTTAGGTACAATAAATTGTATATGAATAATTAAGAAAGATTTGGTCGAAGCGATGGATAATAATAAAAATATATATGTAACGGATGGTCAGGATCTGGCCGAAAAAGTCGAAGAACTGGTAGAATCGGGCGTTACAGATGTTACCGTCAACGTGAACACATTGAACTATACTCGATACCAGAAATCCCATGACGGACTGGAGCTGCACCCTGTCATTGACGGGATCAACAAGGCGGTGGGAAAGAAGCTGCATATCCGTCTGGCTGTCGGTCTGCAAGAGGGATTCAGTGATGATGAGATCCTGGATTTTTTACAGCTGACATTCCAGCATAAATACGATATCGTGTTTATGCCTACGATGCCGTATGAGAAGATCAAGGCTAAAATGCCTGCACTGCGAGAGACGGAGCAGGAGTTCGAAGATGTTGAAATGTATAAGTATCCCGGTTCTGTAGGTCGGATCGGATTCTTAAAGTAACAGGAGAAGAAGTTATATGCAGGAAAAGCTTTACAGTATGAAAAAAGAACTGGCAGAGCTTCTCGGTCGGGACCGGCTTTTGAAATCTGCCGTAAAAGAAGTGAATAAACTGGATATGATCAAGGCTTCTATGGTAATTCGCAATCCTCATCATGAAACGATCGATATCGACAGGATTTTAGGAGGGGAGCTGAAGAAGGATCTGGCACTTGGAGATTATGTGTTTATTGAGAATTTCTGTAAACTGGTGAAACTGGCTGACAACTGTCTGGATATGGGAAATTATATTGATAAAAACTTTCTTATCAGTGCCTATCGGACGCTGGCTGATGATTCGGATGGATATTTTCGAAAGAGTAATCCGGTGGTGTACACGTTCAATCATGTGCCGGTTCATTCTCTGGATATAGAGGAAAAGCTGGATGATGCCATGCGCCGGGTATATCGCCCGGAGGCTGGAAATAATGTGGTTTTAAAGGCAATGTATATCCACAACAAGCTGATCGATATTTATCCGTTCCCAGAGTTCAACGGAGAGATCGCAGTGTTTGCTCTGAACTATTATTTGATGGAAAACGGGTTTACTCCGATCAATATGCCGGTAAAACGGGAGCAGTACTGCACGATGGTGGCAGACTGTCTGAAAGGTCAGAACCAGGAAGTCTTCTATAATTTCCTGATGCAGGCGGTGTACGACAAGATGGAAGGAACCATCGACGCATGCATTGAGTATCTGAAGAACAACCAGCCGGCGGAGTAAGGAACTGCTGAGTGTCAAAGATGCTGATAAGTGAATAGTGAGTAGAAAAAGCCCCATGAGTTTCCGGCGTAATCCGCAGCAAAGCGAGGATATCGCCAAAGACCCATGGGGCTTTTATTACTGATTGTTTAATTTTTCGCTACTGCTTCTCAATATCCTCTAACTGCTTTTTTACGCTTGCAAAGGAAGTGGATCCTTTTGATTTCTTAGCTTTGATGCAGTTTCTGATATCGATTTTTTCGTAAATGTCTTCCTCAAAGGCAGGGGAGAAGGATTTGAATTCATCCATGGTCATCTCTTCGATAGCGATGCCTTTGTTGATACAGTGAAGGACGATCTTGCCGATGATCTCATGACAGTCACGGAATGGGATCCCTTTGGAAACCAGATAGTCAGCTGCATCGGTAGCGTTCATATAACCATACTTTGCAGCACTTTCCATATTATCCTTTTTTACTTCCATAGTCAGAATCATTTCCCGGAAAATATTCAGTGAAGCTTTCAGTGTGTCAGCTGCATCGAATACTGGGATCTTGTCTTCCTGCAAGTCCTTGTTATATGCCAGAGGCAGACCTTTGCAGATGGTCAAAAGGCTCATCAGATCACCGTATACACGGCCGGATTTGCCGCGGATCAGTTCCGCCATATCCGGATTCTTTTTCTGTGGCATGATGCTGCTTCCGGTGGAGAAGGAATCGTCGATCTCCACGAAACTGAATTCCACAGAACTCCACAGGATCAGCTCTTCGCAGAACCGGGACAGATGCATCATCGTTACAGCGCAGCAGTTGATGAATTCAATGGCGAAATCTCTGTCGGCTACGGCATCCATTCCATTGGGAAGAACGCTTGCAAAGCCAAGTTCTTTTGCCAGAAAATCACGGTCTGTATCGTAGGTCGTTCCTGCCAGTGCTCCACTCCCCAGAGGGAGTCTGTCCACGCGTTTTAAGCAGTCTGCGAATCTTTCGCGGTCGCGAGAGAACATCTGGTAGTAGGCCAGCAGATGGTAAGCCAGTGTGACAGGCTGCGCTCTCTGCAAATGTGTATAGCCCGGCATTACCGTATCGGTGTGCTCTTTTGCAAGTTTTGCAAGAGCATCGAGAAGCTGACCGAGAATGTGGTCAGTTTCTGCGATTTCTTTTTTTAGATACAGCCGGATATCGACTGCGATCTGGTCGTTTCTGCTTCGTGCAGTATGGAGTTTTTTGCCTGCGTCGCCGATCCTTTCGGTAAGGATGCTTTCGATATTCATATGGATATCTTCTGATTCGATGGTAAATTCCACCTTGCCGGCTTCAATGTCGGCGAGGATCTCCTTGAGGGTCTTGACGATCAGATCTGCATCTTCCTGCGGGATGATACCCTGTTTGGCCAGCATTTTCGCATGAGCGATGCTGCCGGTGATATCCTCTTTATACAGTCTCTGGTCAAATTCTATGGATGCGTTAAACTCATCAGCGGATGAAGTCGCCGCCTTTGAGAACCTTCCTTTCCAAAGCTTCATGTTCTTTTGCTCCTCCTTCAACAGTCTGTTTCTGAATAGCACGGATCTTGAGTGGCAGGGAGAAGAGGTTGATGAATCCTTCTGCATCCTGCTGGTTGTATACTTCGTCCTTGCTGAATGTTGCGAATTCTTCGCTGTACAGGGAGTACGGGGATTTTCTTGCTGCCACGTAAGCAGTGCCCTTGTAAAGCTTCATCTTGACAGTACCTGTCACTTCCTTCTGTGTCACGTCTACGAAAGCGCTGATTGCTTCCCGCAGCGGAGTGTACCACAGTCCATCATAAACCAGCTCGGAGAATTTCTGTGCTACGATTCCCTTGTACTGAGTGGTGTCTCTGTCGAGGATCAGCTGTTCCAGTCCTGCATGTGCTGCAAAGAGGATGGTGCCTCCCGGAGTTTCATACACGCCTCTGGATTTCATACCTACAAGACGGTTTTCAATGATATCGATGGTGCCGACACCGTTTTTGCTGCCCAGTTCATTGAGCTTTGTAAGCAGTTCGATCGGTCCCATCTTTTCGCCATTGAGTCCTACCGGGATACCCTGTTCGAAGTCGATGTCTACGTAAGTTGGTTCGTCTGGAGCATCTTCTGGAGCAACGCTCAGTACGTGGATCGTCTTCAGGTGTTCATTCCACGGATTTTCCAGTTCACCGCCTTCGTGGCTGATGTGCCAGATGTTCTCGTCGCGGCTGTAGATTTTCTTAGTCGTCTGGCTGATCGGAATGTTGTGTTCCTTTGCATATTCAATAAGATCTTCTCTGGAGTGGAAATCCCAGAATCTCCATGGAGCGATGATCTTGATCGCCGGATTCAGAGCCTTGATCGTTGTTTCAAAACGCACCTGGTCGTTTCCTTTTCCTGTACAGCCGTGAGCGATGGTGAACGCGCCTTCTGCTTCTGCTACTTCGACCAGTTTCTTAGCCATAAGCGGTCTTGCCATGGAAGTCCCAAGCATATATTCGTTTTCATAGATTGCACCGGCTTTCAGTGTCGGCCAGATGTAGTCTGTGATGAATTCTTCTCTTAAATCAATTGTGATCGCTTTGATCGCGCCAGTTGCCAGAGCCTTCTTTTCGATTGCGTCAAAATCTTCTTTCTGACCTGCGTTGCAGCATACTGCGATCACATCATAGTCATAGTTTTCTTTCAGCCAAGTCATAATGACGGATGTGTCGAGTCCGCCGGAATAGGCCAGTACTACTTTTTCTTTTGCCATAGTCTTTTCCTCCTGAATATACATTTTTATGAATGGTTTTTTCCCATGTGTTCTTATAATATATCATAAGCAAGTTATGAATAAAAATTTATAGCATGTTATTATTATACATAAGATATGCATAAATTCAACCCTTAAACAGGAAAAAAACAAAAAATATACGAGAAATAAAAAAGGACAAGACTTTACCAGAGAATTATTGTAATATATAGGTGTAGAGGTGAAAGTATGAAACTCAATTTGGAAGAAAAAAATGTAAAATGGGGGTTGACAGCATTTCTGGTCATCCTCTGCGGCATTTTGATTTTTTTTGCTGTATATAGATTCGCTGCTGTGCAGAAACTGACAGGGCTGGTTATGGGGATCCTTGCTCCGTTTATATATGGACTGGTGATGGCATATCTGCTGTGTCCGGTATACAACTTTACGGTGCGAAACGTTTATGGGATGCTGACACGGGGCGGACGGAAGTTTCCTAAGGCACTTTCTGTTGCAAAGGGCGTAGGTACGGTAGTGGCACTGGCAGTACTCCTCACTGTTGTGACTGGAGTACTGTGGATGATCATACCGGGACTGATCGACAGTATCGTGAAGATCATCGATGTCTTGCCGGAGAGTATGAGCCGGCTGATGGAATGGGCAGATATGAAGCTGCAGAATTTCCCGGTGGCACAGTCGCGGATCGACAGCTGGATCAATCATTTTACAGAAAATGCGATCCAGTTCGTTACCGAAAAGGTACTTCCGGAATACACTACGATCGCAACCAGTGTATCAGCAGGACTGATCGGAGTACTGAATGTATTGAAAAACTTTTTTATTGCGATCATCATCTGTGCTTATTTCCTGAACAGCAAGGATCTGTTTGCGGCACAGAGTAAAAAAGTGATCGTGGCATTTTTTAGTGAACATACGGCGAAGGAGATCCTGGATGGAGCTTCCTTTACGAATAAGACCTTTGGCGGATTTATCAATGGCAAGATCATAGACTCTCTGATCATTGGGTTGCTGTGCTTCGTGTGCATGACGATTTTCGGATGGGAGTACACGCTGCTGATCAGCTGCATCGTAGGGATCACCAATATCATCCCGTTTTTCGGTCCGTTTATCGGAGCGATCCCTTCGGCATTGCTTTTGCTGATGGTGGATCCGGAGCAGTGTATGTGGTTCCTGGTGTTCATCCTGGCATTGCAGCAGTTTGACGGTAATATTCTGGGACCGAAGATCCTGGGAGACAGTACGGGGCTAGCCAGCTTCTGGGTTCTTTTCGCTGTTCTGGTGGGCGGCGGACTATTCGGATTTATAGGCATGGTCATTGGAATCCCTGTTTTTGCTATCATTTATGCTTATGCTACAAGAAGCATTAACCGCAGGCTGGAAAAACGCGGATTTTCTACGGATATTTCCGATTATATGATCGACAGCTATCGGGTGAAGAAGAAAAAGAAAAAAAGATGGAATTGGAATATGAAACGAAAAGGCGGTAGAGAGAATGGACAAAATGAAAATGAAAAAGAGACTGACTGAGAAGATAAGTGGATCGCTGATGCAGGAAGATGCTCCCATGGCGAAATTCACGTCTTTTCGGGCGGGAGGATGTGCGGATCTGCTGGTGCAGCCGCAGAATATAAAAGAGCTTCAGGATGTCCTGCAGGTATTGCAGGAAGAAGGATGCCCTCATATGGTCCTTGGAAACGGGAGCAACGTGCTGGTGAAGGATGGCGGATACCGGGGCGTGATCGTGAAACTGGGATCTGGTTTTGATCATGTGACCGTAGAAGGCAATGTGATCCGATGTGGAAGCGGAGCACTGCTTTCTGCAGTGGCGAAGGCAGCAGCGGATGCAGGACTTACCGGAATGGAATGCTTGTCCGGGATCCCCGGGAGCATCGGCGGCGCTGTGTTCATGAACGCGGGAGCATACGGCGGGGAGATCAAGGATGTGCTCCGCAAAGTTTCTGTGATCTCACAGGATGGAGCGCATCTGTCGGAGCTGGATACAGGATCACTGGATCTTGGATACCGACATAGTATTTTGCAGCAGACAGGTGACATCGTACTGGAGGCAGAATTCATGCTGCAGCCGGGCAATGAAACCGAAATCAAAGAAAAAATGGCAGAGCTGAAAGCCAGAAGAAACGAAAAACAGCCGGTGAATTATCCGAGTGCAGGAAGCTTTTTCAAGCGCCCGGAGGGATACTTTGCAGGAAAGCTGGTACAGGATGCCGACTTAAAAGGCGTCAGTGTAGGCGGAGCGGAAGTTTCTCAGCTTCACAGCGGATTTTTGATCAATAAAGGCGGTGCGACCGCTACAGATATCATCCAGCTTATGAGGATCGTACAGGCAGCTGTTATGGAACGATTCGGTGTTATGCTGGAACCGGAGGTACGGATCATTGGAGAAGAATAATATACAGACGGCAGAGGATTATGAACTGCTGTATGATTTGCATACACATACGACCTATTCCCACGGGAAAGGAAGCATAGAAGATAATGTGAGGGAAGCCTTTAACCAGGGGCTGGAATTTGTTGCGATCTCGGATCATGGGCCGGGACATTTGTTCTACGGGATCAACCGCAATGAGATCGTCAATATGCGTAATGATATTGAGCGGATGAATGTGAAGTATCCGAAGATGCACGTCAAACTGAGCGTGGAGGCCAATATCATAAAAAATGGTAACGGACTGGATCTGAGAGAAGAGGAATTTGAAGAATTTGATTTCGTTATAGCCGGATATCATTATGGGCTGTTCGGATGCAGCTGTATTCACAACTGGCTGTGGAACAAGGGGCTTAAGATCGGCGAAGAAAAGCTGCGTGAGTCTAATACGAAGATGGTCATTGACTGCCTGCGTCAAAATGATATCTCCATTTTGACACACCCGGGAGATAAGGGACCGTTTGACATCCGAGCTATCGCCGAGGTTTGTGTGGAAACAGATACGCTGATGGAAATCAATACGTGGCACGGTCATATGACCGAAGAAGAAATCAGAATAGCAGCGGAAGTGGAAGGTGTTCAGTTTATCATCAGCAGCGATGCGCACACACCGGACCGGGTCGGAGATTTTAAAGACGGTGTAGAGAGAGCGATCCGTGCCGGACTGGATCTTAACAGGATCGTCAATATTAGAAAGAAGGAGAGCAAATGAAGGCAATTATCATTACCGGATTGTCCGGAGCAGGAAAAACACAGGCGATGGACTGCTTAGAAGATATGGGCTACTACTGTATCGACAATATGCCGCCGGCACTGATCAAGAGCTTTATTGACCTGACAGCCAGCGGCAAGGGCATCGATAAGGCTGCTTTTGTTATCGATGTGCGAGGCGGCAAGCTCTTCGAGGATCTGAAGGATTCCCTGGAAGAGCTGCGAAGGGATGGTATTGAATTCAAGATCCTCTATCTGGAAGCATCTGACCGGACTTTGATCCGCAGGTACAATGAATCCCGCAGAAGTCATCCGCTTTCTGAGGGAGGCACTGTATCGGCAGGGCTGAAAAAAGAGCGGGAGATGCTGGAACTGTTGCGCAATAATGCAGATTATATCATCGATACTTCTAATATGAAGACGGCGCAGCTGTGGGCGGAAATCAAACATCTTGTGACATCCGGAGAAAACAAGAAAACCTTTATGTTCAACGTTATGTCATTCGGATATAAAAAGGGGATCCCTCTTGCGGCGGACATGGTGTTTGATATGCGTTTTATCCCCAATCCGTATTATGTAAAATCGCTTCGTCCACTGACGGGAAACAATGCCAAGGTAAGTCAGTACGTGCTGAAGCACGAAGTGACGCAGGATTTTCTCAGTAGGACACTGGAGATGATCCATATGCTGGTACCGTATTATATGAAGGAAGGCAAGTACAGTCTGACTATCTGCATTGGCTGCACCGGCGGACATCATCGCTCGGTGGCGGTAGCCAACGAGCTTTGCAGAAGGCTGAAGGAGGACGGCTGCCGGACGACGTTGGAACATAGAGATCTTTAAGAAAACAGGCGGTAAGTTATGTCTTTTGCATCAGAAACGAAAAATGAACTGGCACGAATGCTCCCGGAGAAGAAATGCTGCATGCTGGCGGATATTGCCGGCTTCATGCGACTGGCCGGGAGCATCAGACTGGTTGGCGGCGGCAGGTTCGAGATCGTCATGATGACGTCTAACCTGGCTGTCGTAAGGCATTATAAAACTTTGATCAGAAACTATTTTTCGGTAGATATAGGGATCGGAGTGGAGCAGGGAAATACCCTGGAGAAAAGCAGCAACTATATTCTTTCCATCGGACCGGAGGACCGCAGTGAACAGATCCTGAGAGAGGCCGGGATCCTGATGGTCAAGGAAGGAATGAACTTTATCAGCGATGGGATCTACGATGGGATCATCAAGACCAAATGCTGCCGGAAGTCATATCTGCGGGGAGCATTTCTGGCATCCGGTACGGTGAGCAACCCGGAAAAAGGCTATCATTTTGAGTTACATACCAGTACGGAGACTCAGGCGAGGGATCTGAGGAAGGTCCTCAACAGTTTTACGGATATCAGTCCGCGGATAGTTGCAAGAAAAAAAGGGTTCGGCGTATATCTGAAGGCACGGGAGCAGATCCGGGATGTGCTGGCGATCATGGGAGCATCCAGTCAGTTTTTTGAATTTGACAACGTGCTTATGATGAAGGATCTCATGTCCAAGACCCACAGAGAAAACAATCTGGATAATGCTAATATCGACAAAGCTCTGAGAGCGGCTGAACAGCAGATCCGATCCATCGAGAGGATCCAGCGGCAGAAAGGGCTTGCTTTTTTATCGCCTAAGCTGCAGGAGACGGCACAGGCTCGTCTCGATCATCCGGAACTTGGGATAGAAGAGCTGGGGAAGCTGATGAATCCACCGCTTTCTAAGTCGGGAGTCAATAACCGTCTCCGAAAGATCGAAGAAATCGCAAAAAAATTACCGGGAGAATCGGTGAAATAAACAAGAAAGAAATGAGAGGATCAAAACTACCAATGAAAAGATTTGAAACGAAAATAAGAGTGCAATATTATGAAACAGACAAGATGGGCATCGTGCACCATTCCAATTATGTCAGATATCTGGAAACGGCGAGGACAGAGCTGTTCCGTGATAAAGGGTATGCCTACGATGATATGGAGAAGTCCGGCATCTGGATGCCGGTGCTTTCTGTTTCTGTAGATTTTAAAACTCCGGCCGTGTACGATGAGGTTCTGATCCTGGCCTGCTGGGTGAAGAAACTTCGCGGTGCATCCATTGAACTTGAGTACGAGATACGGGGAGAAGAATCCGGGGAAGTCCACGTGACTGCCAGCAGCAGTCATGGATTCACAACGCCGGAGCTGAAACCGATCCGGCTAAAAAGAGAAGCGCCGGGTCTGTATGAAATGCTAAAGAGCCAGGAGGAAGAATAGTGGAACGTGGAGATATCGTAACGGTGCAGATCGAGGATATGAGCAGCGAAGGACAGGGGATCGGACGCGCGGACGGACTTGTTATCTTCGTGCCGCATACGGTCGTGGGTGATGTGGCAGAGGTTCGCCTTACCAAGGTGAAAAAAAGGTTCGCATTTTCACATCTTAAAGAGATCCTGAAACCTTCTGAATATCGAACGGATATAGAGCCGTGCGGCGGCATGGCAGAAGGCTGTGGCGGGTGTTCCTTCTTCCCGATGGAGTATGGTCTTCAGCTGGAAGTTAAGGAAAAGCAGATCCGGGAAAAGCTTCGGCGTCTGGCGGAGATCGAAGAGCCGCCTCTGGAACCGATCATCGGCATGGAGCCGGAGGATAACAATGGGCTGGGATGTTTCCGTTATCGTAACAAGGCGGGATTTCCGGTGAGCACCGGCGGGATCATCACCCGCAAGGGCGGGATCGTAGAAAATCTGGGAGTGCCTGCAGTGGGCTTTTATCGGGCAAGAAGTCATGAAGTCGTAGATGCTCCGGAGTGTTATCTGCAGTCGGGGGCGGCTATGGCTGCTGCAGCAGCATTGCGCCAGTTCATGATCGAAGACAATATTACAGGCTGGGATCCGAAATGGGAAAAAGGTCTGATGAAGCAGCTGATCGTTAAGACGGGGTTCCGTACAGGAGAGGTCATGGTGATCCTGACTATCAATGGGAAGGGGATCCCTAATATGCAGAAGCTGGCAGAGATGCTGGATGATGCCGTTTATGAAGCGGGATATTCTCTGGAAAGTATCGTGCTCCGTAACCTCAAGGGCGAGGACACGGTAGCAGCCGGGAAAAACGTGATACGGGATCAGATCGGGGATCTGACTTTCGAGATATCTCCGGCCAGCTTTTATCAGGTCAATCCAGTTCAGACGGAGCGGCTCTATGATAAGGTGCGGGAGTACTGCGGTTTTTCTGCAAAGGCGGATGCCTGTGATCCTTCGGCAATGCCGGAGGCTTTGCAGGAGAACGGGGAAAAGCCTGTGATCCTGGATCTTTACTGCGGCGTGGGAACGATCGGTCTTTACTGTGCCGATGAAGCGGAACAGATCATAGGGATCGAGATTGTAAAGGATGCTGTACTGGATGCCAACCGGAATGCGGTGGTCAATGGTATCGTCAATGCACGATATATTTGCGGCAAAGCAGAGGAGATCCTCCCGCTTTATGCAGGGCAGAAAAAGGACTCTGGAAGAACTGCGAACCTAAAGGAGGACGCATCGGTAAAAACCGATCCGAATCTGGCAGAAGCTATAAGCCGGGCGAGTATCGCTATTTTAGATCCACCGCGAGCAGGCTGCAGGCCGGAGCTGTTAGAAGCAGTGATCGACCTTGGCGTAGAGCGGATCGTATACGTATCCTGCGATCCTGCGACCCTGGCAAGAGATATCAAATTCCTTGGAGAGCACGGGTATGATCTGCAGGAAGCGACGCCTGTTGATATGTTTCCGCACACGGCGGAGGTGGAGACGGTTGCTCTTTTGTCCCAACTGTAACAAAAGCCGGCATGAAGGTTTCCAATCTGTATATCTCACAGGTAAAGAGAAAATGCGGAATTGAGGTTGGAAAGAATTATAATTTACCTAAAAATGAAGATAGCAGGCAACCGCAGTGTCCAGAAGATAAAGAGAGTGCAATTGTGGAGGCATTGAAGCATTTTAAGATGAATAGTTAATAAAGAGAGGTGCAGATGCTATGCCAGGTATACTCGTGGTTGAAGATGATGAAAATTTAAATCGTGGAATTACATTCTCACTGAAAAAATCCGGATATGAGGTTTTTTCAGCAGAATCAGTGAAAAAAGCGAAAAGAATTGCAAGTGATAATAATGTGGATGTTACCATTTGTGATGTGAATCTTCCGGATGGGAATGGACTGGAATTTGTAAGGTGGATGAGATGCAATTATAATACATACATTATTTGTCTTACAGCACTAGATCAGGAGATGGATCAGGTCATGGGATATGAAGCAGGGGCAGATGATTATATTACAAAGCCGTTTAGTCTTTCGGTACTTCTTTTGAAAATAGAAGCACATTTCCGCCGCAGACAGGAGAAAACGGAAGTCGGAAAGATGATTTCGGGAGATATCGTATTTATCGCAGGAGAAATGAAAGTCCTGATAAAGAGTTGTGAAATCAGTCTGACAAAAACGGAGCTGAAAATGCTGACTTTTTTTCTTCAGAATCCGAAACAGATC
>NZ_JACRWC010000041.1 GCF_014306095.1 Lentihominibacter faecis | reverse complement strand
ATGTGTATAAGAGACAGCAATAGATTCTGTTGTTATCCCAGCTTCATAACCCAGCTTGCGCAGAGGCGTCAGAGCTGTATTCTTCTCTGGGGGTCTTGGATTAACAGTCATTTGAAAACTCCTTTCAATAAGTAAATTATAATTAGTAAGTAAGTAAGTAAATAAGTAATTCATTTTCTTTATTATAATTTTCTGTATTTTGATTGTCAATCATTTTTGTACTCAAGTACACATTTGTATGTTGTATACTTTTTGTACTAGGAATAAAAAACCTGCATGGCAGTCATTTCCCGCCATGCAGATCTTTTTAAGCTCTATTTGTTCTGTTTTATACTTTTACTCCACCTTATTCTCTTCCGCAAATCTTACCAATTTATTGGACGTATTCTTGATAAACTCCTTCTTTCGCAGGATCAGCTTCCTGATTCTGCGGTAGAGCGGTGCTGTCTTGTTGATCTTGTCCACTTCTTCCCACAATATCGTCTTGATATCCTGATCCGTCGGTTCTGTCGGAAGTTCTTCACGGATAAATTCCATGTCTGGCCGGATCGATGCCACGATGGAAATATCGGATTCGCCCGGCTGTGTGCTGCTGAACACAAACGACTCCTCAATGTATGGACTCAGGGAAAGCTGATATTCCAGCTCCTCCGGATAAACGTTCTTGCCGTTTTTCGTAATAATAACATTCTTTTTTCTTCCGGTGATATAAGCATATCTATTTTCATCGATATATCCCAGGTCTCCCGTGTGGAACCACTGATTTTCATCGATAACGGCCGCTGTTTCTTCCGGCATCTGGTAATACCCCATCATCACGTTGTCGCCGCGAATGCAGATCTCTCCTATGCCTTCCTCGTTCAGATCCACCGTCTTCAGCTCAAATCCCGGGAAGCACACACCGATGGATGACGGGTTTGGGGCAGTGTCCGGATTGAGTGCTCCCATTGGAGAACACTCCGTCAAACCATACCCCTGCAGCGCCAGGATTCCGAAATCACCGATCCCGTTGAGTACCTGCGGGTTGATGGCCGCACCGCCGCAGATCATCAGGCGGAGTCTTCCTCCAAACACAGAGGTGATCTGACGGAACAATTTCCCACTCAGATCCAGACCGATTTTCTTCGTCAACCGGTTGAGCCCGATCATCCGCTTCACCAGTTTTTCCTTGCCCTGCTTACGAATATTCTTCCATATGGTTCGATACAGATTTTCGAAGATGGCAGGAACGCCGAGAAACATGGTCGGACGAACCTCCTGCAGATTTTTCACGATGTATTTCAATCCCTGACAATACCCGATGGCCGCGCCTTTATAAAGCGGCATCAGGAACCCGCATGTGCACTCATACGTATGGTGCAGCGGCAGCACCGAGAAGAAGATATCCCACGTATTTACTTTCAGAACCGTCGGAGACACCATCAGATCCGCCGCCAGGTTTTTATGATTCAGCATAACGCCCTTGGAAGCTCCTGTAGTCCCGGAGGTGAACAAGATCACGCTCATGGCGTCGCTGTCGATTTCTGCCTCCACAAACTGCCTCTCGCCCTTTTGCAGAAGCGCCTTTCCCTCATCGATCAGTTCCGATAACGAGAAAACGCCTTCCGTTTCCTTTTCAGCAAAAAAATCCACCAGCATCAGAGACTGATCCAACTCCGCAGAGATCTCCTGGAAAACGCTCCGGTATTTAGAAGAGCACAATACGCAGGAAACTTCCGCACGCTGAACAAGATGCTTCAATTCTTCCTTTGAAAGTTCCTTGTCCAGAGGGACAACGATCCCCGTTCCGCAGATGACCGCCAGATAAGAGATCGCCCACTCACTGCTGTTTTCTCCTATCACCGCAATGCGCTTCCCCTGCAGACCGTGATGGATCAACGCCGTACCGAGTCCGTTGACTTTTTCTATCATCTGTCTGTAGGAGATCGCTGTAAAAGTCTCATCACCTTTATACTTCTGATAAAAAGCCGTGTTGTCTCCGTATAGCTCCGCACTCGTTTCGATCATGTGCTTGATGTCCGTGATCGGCCGGCTGTCCTTATATTTTACGAACTCCCTGCGATCCGCTTCGATACGAGACACAATTCCTTTCGCCCACTCCATATCCTTCTGCTTTTTCTCGCTGAAAACAATATTAGATGTCATCGTCTGCTCCTTTTCCAGTCAACGCTCTGCAGTCTATTCTTCTGCTCTTACGCCGCCTTTCACTCTTCTGATCTTGCGTGTAGTAGTCTTTTCGAATTCGATGTCACGCAGCTTGATCCTCTTGACACGCTTGTAATTCGTCATCTTATCGTTGACTGTTTCCACATTTTCTTTGATGATATCGTGGATCTGCTCCTGAGACAGATCTGCACCGAATTTCTCATGGATCGCGTCGAAGTTCGGATATACCTCTGCAGTCACCACCGTATCGCCGCTCTTTTTTTCCAATACGCCATAAACGATCACTTCTTCAATATATGGCTGCTCAAGGAGCAGATATTCGATTTCTTCCGGGAAAATATTCTTGCCATTCTTCGTTACGATAACATTTTTCTTCCGGCCACAGATATAAAGGAATCCATCCTCGTCAAACCGGCCAAAGTCTCCAGTATAGAGCCATCCGTCTTTCAGTACTTCCGCCGTCGCTTCCGGATCCTTGTAATATCCCAGCATCACAGACGGTCCTTTGCAGATGATCTCTCCTACGCCTTCTTCATCCGGTTCGAAGATCCGTACTTCTGTCCCCGGCATTGGAGGTCCTACCGACTCAGCCTTGCTGTAATAATCTCTGTTTACCGCAATGATCGGCGCATTTTCTGTCATACCATAGCCCTGGATCATCGGGATCCCCAGCGCTTCATAATCGCGGATGACCTGAGGGTTTATGGCTGCACCGCCAGCGATGAACAGTTCCATATGATTGCCGATAGCAGAATGGATCGGCTCAAAGATCTTTCGCATCCGTTTGATATTGTTAAACATATGGGTCTTTCTCGCCAGATTCATCATAAACGTCATCTTGCCTGCAGAACCTGAGCTTTCCGCCTGCTTCCAGACTTTTTTATGCATCATCTCAAAAACTGCCGGAACGCCCACCATGACTGTGGCTTTCGATTCCTTCAGGTTCTGCTGCACATAACGAAGGCCCTGACAGATAGCGATAGACATACCCTGGTACAGCCCTGTAAACACGTGGCAGGTCAGCTCGTAAGTATGGTGCATCGGCAGAACCGACAGACCTACACCCGGTCTTCTGATCTTTACATACTTGGACATATTATATACGTTAGCCGCAATATTTCTGTGGGACAGCATAACGCCCTTGGAATTTCCAGTCGTTCCCGAGGTAAACAACAATGCGCACATTACATCCGGATCGATTTCTACATCCATGAACTGGCGGCATCCCTCCAGAAGCGCATTTCTTCCTTCTTCCATGACAGTTTCCCAGCTTTTTACATCCGAATCGATGCTTACCCCATTCATTCGGATACGCAGATCGACGCCACTGATTCCTTCCAGCGCATCCAGCGTCTTGTCTTCCACCTTGGCAGAGAACAGGATCGCATCCACTTCCGCGCGCACCAAAAGATTGTGGATCTCATGAGATGGCAGTTCTTTATCCAGTGGCACAGCGATACTCATACCGTTGACAGCTGCCAGATACGCGACGACCCACTGGTAGCTGTTTTCTCCAATAACAGCTATCTTTTTGCCTTTCATCCCCACCTTGGCAAAATATGTTCCCAGGCAGTCGATATCCGACTTAAGGGTACGATACGTGATCGGTACATATTCTCCTGCCGGGACTTCTTTGACAAGAAATGCCGGATCATCGCTGAAAAGCTCTGCACTGGAGCGGATCATATCCCGAAGATCTGTGATCTCTCTCACCTCATAGAGCACATCCTTATACTTTTTACTGTTCATGCATTACGCCTCCTCGTCCGGATTCAGGTACTCCTGCAAAAATTCCACGGCATCCGCAATACATCCGTCACAACTGCGGAGCACTTTTCCTGTGTCCACGCCCTTGATCTCGCGACAGATCACTGATCCATTCTTTTTCTGAAATTTTTCCGTCAGTTCCTTCATATCCTTATAACTCTGACGTTTCGTGGTCGGCACTTCCAGATTGCCGTCTGAAACGTTCATTCCCACGACAGCCGCCATTGCTGACACAGCTCCGCAGGTTCCCATTGTTCCCATTCCAAACCCAAAAGGCTCCATCAGCCGGAACACCTCTTTTTCATCCATTCCCAGCTGCTCACTGAACGCACATGCCACCGCCTGTGCACAGTTGTAACCTTTCTTGTGATTTTCCAAAGCTTTTCTTACCTCATCTGCCATATTACTTCGCTTCCTTTCCGTTATATTTTTCCGTCAGGATACGAGCTACATGTACCCCGCTGGCAGAAGCCTGCGACAGAGAATGTGTCACGCCGGAGCCATCTCCCAGAGCATATAGCCCTTCCACCTTTGTCTCCAGATTTTCATCTACTTCTACCTTGGAATTGTAGAATTTGACCTCCACGCCGTACAGCAGCGTATCTTCGTTAGCCGTTCCCGGTGCGATCTTATCCAGTGCGTAGATCATCTCGATGATATTATCAAGCTGGCGCTTCGGGATGACCAGGCTAAGATCTCCCGGCGTTGCTTTTAACGTCGGTCGTGTGAAGCACTTCTCCATTCTGCGGTCACTGCTTCGTCTGCCTTTCACCAGGTCTCCAAAGCGCTGCAGCAGCACACCGCCGCCCAGCATGTTGGAAAGTCTGGCTATAGACTCACCGTATTCATTACTGTCTTTGAACGGCTCCGTAAATTTATTTGATACCAGCAGCGCGAAATTGGTGTTTTCCGTCCGCAGTGCAGGATCTGCATAGCTGTGACCGTTTACTGTCACGATACCGTTGGTATTCTCCGCTACCACTTCTCCATATGGATTCATACAGAACGTCCGCACCATATCATTATATTTATCAGTCTTATATACGATCTTGCTCTCATATACATCATCTGTGATATGCTTGAAAATTTCTGCCGGGAGTTCCACTCTAACACCGATATCCACCCGGTTTTTCTTCTGTTTGATCCCGAATTTATCACAGACATCCGAGATCCATTTGGATCCGGAACGTCCCGTAGCCAGAACCAGATCTTTGCAGTTGAACACGTCACCCTTGTCCGTCATTACATTGAACGTTCCATCGTCTTCTCTCGTTACGCCGCTGATGGTGGTGTAAAACTGGGATTCCACCTTAGTCTTACAGTAATCGAAGATCCGCCCCAGGATCTTTACATTTCTATCCGTCCCCAGATGGCGCACCTTGGCTTCCAGCAGATGCAGGTTGTTGCGCAGTGCCGTCGTCTTCAGCTCCGAGCTTGCAGTCGAATACAGTTTCGCATCTGCACCCCCCATGCTGCAAAGCACCTGATCCACGTATTCCATCAGATCCATCGCTTCCTCTGTACCAACGTAATTATGGAGATCTCCGCCAAACTGTGTCGTAATATTGTATTTTCCATCGGAAAGAGTTCCTGCTCCGCCATAGCCGTTCATGATATGGCACGGCTCACACTTGAGGCAGTTGCCTGCGCCTTTCTTGATCGGACACTGCCGCTTTTCCAGCGGAGCACCTTTGTCCAGCATCAGAACACTGGCATCGATGTCCAGCTTCGCCAGTTCGTAAGACATGAACACGCCGCTGGCGCCTGCTCCTACGATGATGATGTCATATTTTTTCATAATTTCCTCCAACTCAAAAAATGGCACAGTTCTTTCGAACTGCACCCCTTTTTTCTTCCGTCATTTTCATTTATGCTTCTTCTACTGCCAATTGTTCAAACTCTTTTACTACTTTAGCGAATTCGTCCTCATCAGCGATGTCGATCAGTTCATAATCCTCTTCGTATTCTTTATATCCGTAAAGATATACATCTTCTGTTCCCAGCGGATTCAAAGCGATATACTCCTTGCCCAGTGCGTCGAACACACCCAGTATCCCACATTCTTCCTCTTCGCCATCGTCAAATTCCAGCGTCAGAATATCATCTTCTTCGTAGCCGTACAGTTCTTTTTTCTCAGCCATTTAGTTCCTCCATCGTATTAAGAAAATACAACTTTCTCATATTTTTTGTTATAGCATTACTATACCACTATGCGCGAGGTTTCGCAATACGAAAATATGTCCAAACGTTTTCTGCCGTCCGGGCATTCATGCCGGGAGCAGCTTCCAGCTCTTCACGGCTGGCCTGCCTGATCCGCTCTACACTTCTAAAATGCTCCAGCAGAGCCTTCCTTCGCACAGGACCTATCCCTTCGATCTCATCCAGAACGGATCCGGAAGCATGCTTGTTTCGCAAAGTCCTGTGGTATTCGATGGCGAATCGATGCACTTCTTCCTGCATCCTGCCGATGTAACGGAAAAGCATCGGTTTTCCCTTTAGCGGGATTTCTTCATACACAGGTTCTTCTTTCTGCAAAGCTGCCTCCGCAGGATCTTTGCAGAGGTTTTTACGGTAGATCAAGGCTCGCGTCCGATGCTTATCGTCTTTTACCATGCCGACCACCGGGATATCAAATCCAGCCGCCTCCAAAACTTCCAAAGCCACAGCCACATGACCTTTGCCGCCATCCATGAAGATAATATCCGGAAGCACTTCGAAAGCTTCATCTCCTTCCATGACACGCCGGAATCGGCGAGATAATACTTCTCGCATGGAGCCATAGTCATCCTGTCCTTCGATAGTCCTGATCTTAAACTTCCGGTATCCTTTTTTATCTGCTTTCAAGCCATCAAATGTCACCATGGCACCAACAGTATCGACTCCGTTGGTATTAGAGATATCATATGCTTCCGCGCGAAAGTCTCTTCCGTCATATTCTCCAGAAGCTGCGTTCATTTCCTTTAGAACCGCGAATACTTCGCTGCCCAGACTCTGCTTTCTTTCCCGTGCCGCCTCTGCCCTTTCATCGATGGTCTTGACCATTTCAATGACATCTTTTGCCGCCATATCCACCAGAGCTTTTTTCTCACCTTTCTGTGGACGGTAAAGCTTCACGTGATACCCTGCAAGTTCACTGAGATACTCTTCCAGCGCCGCACAGTCTTCAGGCGTATGTGTCAACAGGATCTCCTTCGGGAAATTGGGCATCTGGCTGTAATGCTGATTGAGAAATGCTGCAACGAGTTCCTGCTTGTTTTCTTCCCAGGAAGACTCCATCTCATAAGTCTCGCGTCCCACCAGCTTACCTTCCCTTACAAAGAAAATGACCATATGGACCTCTTCCTGTCCCCTTGCCGGGATCACAATGTCGATGTCCGCTGCCTGATGCATAACGACGCGCTGAGTTGCCGACAGAGCTTTTGCAGCCTCGATGTAATCACGATACTGGGCAGCTTCCTCAAAATTGAGAGCTTCAGAAGCTTCCAGCATCCGCTCTTTCAGCCGTCCAAGGATCTTACTGTTTTTTCCGTTGAGGAATTCCCTTGCCCCCTCGATGCTTTCCATATAGGTCTGTCGATCCACTTCACCACTGCAAACACCTTTGCACTGATTTATGTGATAGTTCAGGCACGGGCGGAACCCTGGCGGAAAAGATGTGGCAGAGCATCTTTTCAATGCGAAACTGGCGTTGAGAAGATCCACGATCTTATTGACTGCGCCCGCATCGCTGTAAGGCCCGAAATACCTGCTCCCATCTTTCTTAACGATCCGGGTCTTGATGATACGCGGATACTCTTCATTCGTGATCTTGATATACGGATATGTTTTGTCATCCCGCAGCAGTATATTGTATTTCGGACGGTATTTCTTGATCAGATTGCACTCTAAAATCAGCGCCTCCGTCTCGCTTCCCGCCGTGATATATTCAAACTCCGCGATCTGGCTCACCATGCTCCGCACTTTTGGAGCCATGTTTTTCGTGGACTGAAAATACTGGCGCACCCGGTTTCGCAGCGACACTGCCTTACCGACGTATATTATATTTCCAAGGCGATCCTTGTGCAGATAAACTCCCGGCGTATCCGGAAGATTTTTTAGATTTTCTTTTATATCAAACATTGCGATTAAACGGGTCTTTCTCCCGTTCCCGAGCTCTTCTTCTGATGGCTCTGTTACGCTGTGCCTTTCTGCGAGCCCGTTTTTTTCGCCGCATCCGCCTGAGGATCAAAAGTATCAGGATCACTAAGACGGCTGCGATCAGCAGTCCCACCAGGAAAACGCCACGATCCTCGTCAGCGATACCGATATAAGAGAGGATCTCGCCTTTCTTTGCAGTTTCCAGGGTGACAAGCTTCGCTTCAGCAAGCTTTTTGTGATTTTTATCATAGGCGGTCACCGTTCCCACCTGTACGCCTTTTTTGACAGGTGTCGTCAGCTTCTCCTCTGACAGTTTGACTTCTGTTGTAATGCCCTCGCCCTTGTCTTTTTTAGCCAGGGTCAGATCCAGATCCTGTGTCAGACCTGCTTCAACCGAGTGCAGATCACCACGCCTAACTTTCACTTCTTCTAAAGCCTTTCCACCTTTTTTTGCCGTGTATGTACGGTAGTTGGCAAAGCCGTAATCCAGCAGTTTGGTCACATCTGTAAAGCGCTGATCTTCTCCGGAATTCAGTGAAACAGCGATCAGTTCCGTATTGCCTCGTTTCGCGCTGCCGCAAAAGCAGAAGCCTGCCGTCTTGCTGGTCCCGGTTTTCACTCCGGTAATGCCGTCGTATACGCCAAGGCATGGATTGGTCGTCTTCAGTTTTCTTTCTTTCGACAGATTCGTTGCCGGGATCTTGTAATGTGTCGTCGTCACCAGCTTGCGGAAGGTTGGATTTTTCATAGCTTCCCGCGCCATCATGGAAATATCATACGCTGTCGTCCAGTTGTGCTCCTGTCCATCCGGATTCAAGCCATTAGGATTGTGGAATGTGGTATTTTTTGCTCCGCACTCCTTTGCTCGCTCGTTCATCATTTCTGCAAAGGTATCGAAATCCCCGCCTACTGCAATAGCAAGCACCTCGGCAGCATCATTAGAAGAGTGTAGCATGAGCGCATGAAGCAGATCCTTTACCTTTAATGTTTCTCCCTTTTTAAGCGCAATATTCTGTCCCGTCGTCACAGGATCATGGGTGATCGTCACCTCATCATTCAGATCCATGTTTTCCAGGGTCAGAAGGCAGGTGATGATCTTGGTGATGCTGGCCGGATCCCTTGGTTCTTCTGCATTCTTTTCATAAAGGATCTTGCCGCTTCCCCCGTCGATCATAATAGCACTGGTTCCCTTTACCTCCGGGATGCCTTCCAGGATCGTCGTTTTCTCCAGCGGATACACAGTGCCTTCCGGAGTCGTATAGGTTTTCTTGTTCTTTGCAGCAAAAGACGGCACTGTTCCCGTCAGGAGCAGTGCCGCGATCATCATGATTATTAATAGATAGCTGCTTTTCTTGGAGAAAGCTTTCACTATTTATTTTCCTCCTCGAATTTCTTCATGAAATCGATCAGTGCGTCAACACCTTCCATCGGCATTGCGTTGTAAATGCTGGCACGCATTCCTCCGATGGATCTGTGTCCGCCCAGGTTGTGCAGATTAGCAGCCTTGGCTTCCGCAACGAATTTCTTATCCAGATCCGGATTCCCTGTTACGAACACTACGTTCATCAGCGATCTGTCTTCCTTGTTTACAGGGCAGTTGTACAGGCTGCTCGCATCGATATAATCGTAAAGCTTATCAGCCTTCTCTACGTCCAGCTTATGCATTGCCGGTACGCCTCCCATGTCCTTGATATACTTGAACACTTCACCTGCTACATAGATGGAAAAGCAGTTCGGTGTATTATATGTGGATCCGTTATCTGCATGGATCTTGTAGTCCAGATAAGTCGGTACGTTCTCCTTGGCAAAACCGATGAGATCTTCTCTCATGATCGCAACAGCGATACCGGAAGGCGCCACGTTTTTCTGCACGCCTGCATAGATCAGCCCGAATTTCGTTACATCGATCTCTTCAGACAGAATGCAGGAGGACATATCTGCTACAAGCGGGATATCTCCTGTGTCCGGGATATACGGATAGTGTGTTCCGTAGATCGTATTGTTCAGTGTGATATGTACATAATCAGCATCCGGACGGAAATCTTCTCTGTTCACCTTCGGAATATAGGAGAAAGTAGAATCTTCAGAAGATGCTACGATCTTGATATCGCCGAATTTTTCTGCTTCCTTGGCAGCTTTCTTGGCCCATGTTCCTGTGATGACATAGTCAGCCTTGCCGGACTTGCGCAGCAGGTTCAGCGGAACCATGGCAAACTGCAGTGTACCGCCTCCCTGGATAAACATTACCTTGTAATTGTCAGGGATATTCATGATGTCACGCAAGTTCTGTTCTGCATCGGCCAGAATCGCCTTGAATTCAGCGGATCTGTGGCTCATTTCCATTACGGATTCCCCGCATCCTTTATAGTTTGCCAGATTAGCAGCTACATCTTCGATCACCGGTAACGGCAGCATCGATGGACCTGCCGAGAAATTATAAGCTCTTTCGTTACTCAATTAGGTCACCTCCATATTTTAATTCATCATTTTCTTGAGTATAAGCTGATAAGTAAAAAACCTTTATAATGGAATCCATTATACCACTTTACCCAACTGGCGTAAAGTGGTATACTATTCAGTAAATTAAGTTTTTCAAATGTGTTCTTCGGAACACGGTTTTTACTTTATAATTCCAAGTCGAGAGGTGAACAGATATGTACAAAATTGGAACACTTAACAAAATCTCACCGGTTGGTCTGGCACGTCTGACAGACGACTATACAGTCGTAGAAGACATCGCAGAAGCAAACGGTATTATTCTCAGAAGCTACGACATGCACGAGATGGAGCTTTCTGACAATCTGCTGGCAGTAGGAAGAGCCGGAGCTGGTGTAAACAACATTCCGCTGGACAAATGTGCAGAACAGGGGATCGTGGTATTCAATGCTCCGGGTGCTAACGCCAACGCAGTAAAGGAACTGTGCCTGACCGGCATGCTGCTGGCGGCAAGAAACGTTCCTGCTGGTCTGGCATGGGCTTCCACCCTGACCGGAACAGAAGGTGTCGGCAAAGCAGTAGAAAAAGGCAAGGGTCAGTTTGCCGGAACAGAAATCAAAGGCAAGACTTTAGGGGTGATCGGCCTGGGTGCCATCGGCGTTCTTGTAGCCAACGCTGCAGAAACTCTTGGCATGAAAGTCATCGGATATGATCCGTTCCTGTCCGTTAAAGCTGCGCATTCCCTGTCCAACACCATCGATATCGTGGATGCTTTGAAGGATCTGTATCCGCAGTGCGATTACATATCCATCCACGTTCCTGTAATGGACGATACGAAAGGTATGATCGATGCAGAAGCCATCGCTCAGATGAAGGACGGCGTTGTATTCTTAAACTTCGCCAGAGACAAACTGGTTAATGATACTGATATGCTGGCTGCCCTCGAAAGCGGCAAGGTAAAGAAGTATGTAACAGACTTCCCTAACGATGCAGTTATCGGCAAAGAAGGCGTGATCGCTACTCCGCATCTTGGCGCATCCTCTGCAGAAGCAGAAGACAACTGTGCTGTTATGGCGGCTGATGAGATCATGGATTACCTGGAAAACGGCAATATCGTGAATTCTGTAAACATGCCGGCCTGCACGCTGGGACCTAAGAAGGGAACCAGGATCGCAGTCATCTCCAAGGCTGACGCCGGTGCTCTGGAAAAGGTTGCCGCTATCGCAGACGGCGATGTGATCAACAAGACGAGAGGCGACTACGCTTACACGCTTGCTGAAACTTCCGGCGATGTAGATGCTGCTGCTTTAGAAGGAGAAGGCATCATCCGCGTACGGATTTTGAAATAAAAAATAAAATTTTTCTATCTCCAGCCGTAGTTGTATGGTTGGAGATATTTTTATGCGGATTTGATTTGCAGGCAGCGCCTGTATTCTAAAGGAGTCATGCCCAGTGATATATCTGGTGCGAGTTAGGATGAATGCTGACGGACTCCATCTCAGGAATCGCTTTCTGTTCTCTCAGCGAAAAAACTGGAGATTCGAATATCGAATCTCCAGCTGTGTTTTGTTATTCTTTTTTTCAGACCTCAAGAAACTTTGATTAGTCCGTATTGCTACGACGCTTTTGTCTTGCTCGGAAGATTGAGCAAGGGTACGCTATTCAATTATTTGCTGTACTTTTTCTTTCTGCTGACAACCGTTGTGCCAATGGCTGCACCGCCGCTGACAAACAGCAGGGCAATCCACAAAGCAAGATTGCTTGTATCGCCGGTCTGCGAACTCTTATCGGATGTTTCCGGTTTGGTGCTGGCTGGCTTTTTCTCAAGAGCTGCAATCGCATCCTCGATATCCTTTGCCATCTTATCCACTTCGGATTGCTCGGTAATATTTTTACCACGGACAACGGCTTTGACAGCGGTTTCCACAGCAGAGAAGTCTTTGTACTCGTCCTTGTTCAGGGCATTTGCTTTGGCAATGGCTTCGTCGACCTTAGTGTAGTCCGCAGGTAAATAAGTCATTGCAATCGTCTGCGTGTGCGTTGCCGTATCAGCCGTAATCGTTATATTGCCGCTGTACGCTTTGCAGTTATCAGCTGTTACCTCAACAGGGTAAGTTCCTGCTTCCAAACTGACAGGGCCGGTAACCTCCTGACCATTTACTTTAACAACAACATTGGTCAGACCGTCTGGCGTTACAACGAAAGAAACCGGATAGACAGCCTTTGTGATAAAATGAACATTTTTATAAAGCGCAAAGTACTGAGTACCGCTGGAAAGCAGGTCAATTTCTGTTCCTTCCGAGTCTACAGCTTTTGCATAGTTCAGGTGATAGCCATCGGCAATCACAGGCACACATTCATCGAAAATTGCAGGGATATTATTCTCATTCGTATTCTTTGCATCAACCTCTGCTTCTTCTACGGTGAAAGATCCGTTACCGCCCATCGGGTATTTACCGTCAGTGGTTACTTTGGCGCCTCCTTTGATCAGAATATTGCCTTTTACCCATATTGCACCGTCCGCAGTAGAGGTACAGTTTACCTCGCCGCCGTTAACCGTCAGATCACCTGCAGCATACAAAGCGGGATAATAGCTTGTTGCTTTAACTTTAGATGCAGCAAGTTCAATATCGCCGCCGTTTCCATCTTGATCTTTCCAGATATATGCTCCGTTGCGTCCGTCCTGAGTCGCCTTAAGCGTAACATCGGCGCCGTTTACAATCTTCAGCCTATGGGCATCGATTCCGGCATACAAGCCGGTGGAATCCACTGTTGCCCCGTCAATTTCGACCATTCTTCCGGCTATGCCCAATCCACCTTTAGAGTTTATTATGACCCTTGCTTTATCGGAAATCTTGACGTCAGCCCCTGTACTAATTCCATCGTAGTTTTTCCCGATAACGTTGATCACCAGTGTTCCGTCGCCGGTAATCTCGACAGAATTGCTGTAATTGAGGTATATTCCCACTCCTCCGCCGGTATCAGTTCGGGTAATACTATTTGTCCCGGTCAACCGTATCTTCAACGTACTGGGGATAGTCGTTTTAATACCGTAGTCTAACATGGTGTCGCTGTCAAGGGTAGCATTGTTCAAAGACAAGGTGTGAGTGGTCGGGTCATAGCTTACTGTTCCGCTGCAAAGATTATCCTTATTCTCAGACGTGACCTGTACGCCGTCTACCCAGATGTCGTAGGCCGTGGGTTCCGCTGCCAGTGCTGTGACAGGCAGGAGTCCAGCTACCATTACAATGCTGATTAGGATTGTCCACAGTTTTTTCTTCATAACAGTTCCTCCATTTTTCTAATTGTCTGCTTGTTTCTTTCTTCGGCAGCCGACATACCGAGAAAAGATGTGTTTACGGGTGGTAGTTAGGATTTCAATATCAAATCACCATCCTTCCGGCAAACGCAAAAAGCCGAAGCCAAGGCATAATGCGCCCTGTCTCCGGCAACCGATTCGTTATAAATTGTATGAAATAAGACTTGACACGCTGAAAAAACGGCACTATGCTCCTGCCGAGCCGAGCTGACAATGATTATCGCATTTCCGTTTGCCATAGTCAAGTCCTCCTCCCACAGTTTGTATGC
>NZ_JACRWC010000090.1 GCF_014306095.1 Lentihominibacter faecis | reverse complement strand
CTCGTGGGCTCGGAGATGTGTATAAGAGACAGTTCCTATCCCGCAAAACGCCACGAGTGTCGTGTTGATTGGTGTGATATGTATAAAAACTATCGCCTTTGCCTTTTCTGATGCAAAGGTCTCCCGCCGGAAGCTGCCGCAGTTCCTGCATCATACGCTTCCGATTTTGGACTTCTCGCTGCCAGATGCGAGTCATCTCCCATTTCATTCTGCTGTGATAATCTCTCATTTCATTCCCCATGATATGTTGCGTCAGGCCAGGCTTGGATTTTCGACGACCAAAGCTCCAGCTGCGGCTTCTATTTCCATTATTTTACACCTCCGGCAGTTTGCTGTCAATATTTACAAGGCATTTTTTGTATTTTAAAAATGTCAAACGATGTCTCTGCAAGTCTTACAACACGAAAGCTTAATTTTGTTGTGTTGATGTTGTCCAAAAAGCAAAATACAACATCAACAGGTTCATAACCGCTGTTCATGTTGTATTGCTTGCGAATTATTGAGATCATTACAACATGAAATTTGATTTTCATTGTCTTCATGTTGCTGTACCAAATTTTTTGCACTGGATTACAACATCAAGGCAGGATATTCGGCTGTTCATGTTGTATTGCTTGCGAGCTGGTGAAAAATCAATACCTCCGAAATATCAGACTGGAATTCTGCCCACCAAATCCGAAGGCATTCGTCATGGCCGTGTCAACTGTCATCTTGCGGCTCTCTCCCCGCACGAGATCCAGATCCGAATCACAATCTTCCAGGTTTAAAGTCGGCGGAACGATCCCTTCCCGGATCGCCTGGATACAGGCGATCGCTTCAGTGATGCCACCGGCACCCATCATGTGGCCGGTAGCTCCTTTTGTAGAGCTGATGGCAGAGCCTTCGAACAACTGACCAAGTGCATTCAACTCGGCTTCATCCCCTAGTTTTGTTCCCGTTCCGTGAGCATTGATATAATCGACATCCTGCGGGGAAAGTCCCGCCCTTAAAAGAGCTTTTCGCATACACTTGATCGAACTGATTCCATCCGGATTAGGCTTGATGACATGATAGGCCTCATTGTTATTGGCCCATCCTGCCAGCTCGGCGTAAATAGTCGCTCCGCGAGCCAGGGCATTTTCTTCCGTTTCCAATACCAATGCACCGCCCCCTTCACCAATGACAAATCCACTTCTGTGTGCATCGAACGGTCTGCAGGAATGCTGTGGATCATCATTCATCCGCGATAAAGTGTGTGCATTCGCCAGCGAGTAGATCACCAGCGGGCACAGGATGCTCTCTGCCCCAACTGCCAGAACGGCATCCGCTTCATCTGCCTGAAGCAGCATTGCCGCTGCGGAAACGGCATCGCCGCCTGAAGCGCAGGCCGTGGACAAGGTAACACTGTGACCGGTGATCCCATGAGCGATGGCGATTTGTGCCGCGGCAATATTTCCCAGGATCCGCGGCACAAATCGCGGGCCTACATTCTTGTGGACTGCATTGGTCAGGATTTCCTGCGTCGCTGCCGTCGTAGCAACTCCAGCCATGGCAGTCCCCATAACGATACCCATTTGATCCGGATCTGCAGGAAGGCCGATGCCGGCAGAACGATCCGGATCGTCAGACATCCGGGCATTCTCCCCTGACCGTTCTCCATCCTTTTTTCCAGCCATCGCCAAGGCTTCGGCAGCTGCCACGTAAGCGTACTGGGTGAACGCATCCGTCTCATGGATCATCTTTTTCGGCATGTATTTTTGCAGATCAAAAGAATGAACCTCCGCTGCGATCCGCACCGCCAGATCTGTCGCATCAAACTGCCGGATCTTATCGATTCCGCATGCACCCGCGATCAGATTGTTCCAGTATTCCTCCACTCCGCTTCCAATGGGCGTCACTGCACCCATTCCTGTTATCACGATTTTCTTTTTCACGATTTCCTCCATACTCCCCTGCTTTCGGCACAAAACATCGCGACATGCCAAGGCATGCCGAAAACGCCGAGGCGGAAGCTTTACAACTCAAGCCCCATGTTATATAATAGCAAAAACGGATAAAAAGCCCCCTTCTTATCAGTTTTCTGGATAATTATGTCTGCTCCGTGCCTTGATGATACCATCGCAGCGAGGCAGATGTCAATAAACGGGAGTCTTACAATGCACTTAAATCAGATAAAAAGTTTTATCACGGTCAGCCAGGTACTGAATTTTACCAATGCGGCTCGACAAAACGGCGTGCCTCAATCTACCATCAGCCGTCAGATCAACGATCTTGAGCAGCAGCTTGGAGTCAAGCTTTTCTACCGCACGAAACGGGACGTTCGCCTGACTCAGGAGGGCCGTGCGTTTTTACCATATGCGCAGGAGATCCTGGATGCCGCGAAAAAAGGCGCCTTCGCCGTCAGACAGCTGCATGAGGGTGCAGAGGGACGGCTTTCTATTGCTACGATCGATGATTCCGATCAGTTTCTGGCCATGTGTCTGCAAGAATTTTCCCGGAAATATCCCGGGATTATCGTAGATCTGACTTATGTGTCTCATGGCGAACCACTTCAAAGCGAAGTGGATGACCCTTATGATTTTCACTTTCATTACCTGGATATGATCCCTGACAGCGAGGAATATGAAATCAGGGAAACCCATACCACCCAGCTGTGCTTTGTGTCACCGAAAACAGCTCACGCGGATATGCTGAAGCCCGATGATGATACCTGTTTTGTCGACGGGTTAGATCTTTCATCCCTTCCTCACCAGAAATTCATCCTGATCTCGGAAGAAGAAAATCCCATCCTTTATATGCAGATCATGAACTACTGCCAGACTCATCGTTTCACGCCGCAGATCGCCAACCGGTTTTCCGACATAAAATCGGTACTGCTGTCCGTAGGCTCAGGTCTGGGGATCTCCATCCTGCCGTTAAAAGCAGCCGAAATCCTCTCAGCCCTTCCACAGACAGGAATACAAGTAACGCCTATCGACGATGAGAGCTATGCCATCACATGCGCCGTTGCCTGGAAAAAATCTTTGCTTAATCCGGCAGCGGAACTGTTTCTGCAAATCATAGAAGAACATCTGGAGTAAATAAAAAAACAGAGCGGGATAATTTTGATATGTACCCCAATACCGGGCGCCCCGTATTGGGGTACATATCAGACAATTTTATCCAACTCTGTTTTTTATATTGCATTTTTGATTATCTTCTCTTCAACACTCCGTTTTTCAGATCTTCTGCCGCCTGCTGCTTCATTACATAATGCATCTTCTTTCCGGTGGCTGTATGCGGGAGTTCTTCCACGATACAGTACCAGCGAGGACGCTTATACGTTGAAAGCATCGGACTGTTGTTGCAGAACCTGGTCAGCTCTGCGATAGTCAGGGACGGATCCTTTGCAACAACGTAAGCTGCCACCGCCTGTCCGCGTACTTTATCAGGCACGGCCACCACCATGGAGTCCTGCACCTTCTCCATCTCATTAAGGGCTTCCTCTATCTGTGTCGGGTAAATATTTTCACCGGAGCATACGATCATATCGTCCTTACGACCGTTGATCATTACATAAAGGTTCTCACCCCATGTCCCCAGGTCACCCGTATACATCCATCCTTTATAGAATTTGTTCGCCTCTTCTTCAGGGTTGTTATAATAGCTGTAGGTCGTCTTACCCGGGCTGCTTATGATGACTTCACCCGTTGTGACATTGTCCTTTTCTACCAGCTCGTCCGGCTCAGCTTTGTGATCATCATAAACCTTAACGACCCGCACTTCATCATCGATACAGCTGCCTCCTACGCTTCCGGCATAATCCGGAAGATCATAAGGGCGCAGGAACGAGTTCCAGAAAGTTTCCGTCGTGCCGTAACCGTTTAAAATATTCGGCGTCAGGACTTCCATGAATTTTTTGCAGGCTGCTTTTTCCAGCGGAGCCCCCATAGTGACCAGTCCCTTCAAACGAGAAAGATCATACGGAGTCTTTTCCTGGATACGCGTCAGCATTTCCAGCGATGCCGGGGATCCTGTCAGGAACGTTACCCCATATTTTTCCACATACTGCAAAGTCGTTCGCGGCGAGAAACTCCGCATCACCACCAGAGCCGCGCCTACAAAGAAAGTCGGACACGTGCCTCCGGAATGGCTTCCTCCGCGGTGAAACAGCGGCGTCATGTTCATGCAGACGTCTTTTACATTCAGCGGATAATGCATGATGGCATCGTGCGCTGACAATACTTCATTGATATCATTGAGCGGCACGCTCTTAGGCAAAGCAGACGTCCCGCTGGTGCACATTCTTATCACTTCATCATAAATATGAGGCACGAAATCCATTTCCGGATCATTTTTCGGCTGTGCGGACACATAAGCTTCATAGCTGTAGTGACCCTCGGGGACTTCTCTTCCCTCCTGGTTATCCGCCATTACCAGACGAACCGGCTTGTGCTCTGCCTTCTCAACAGCCTTCGTCACCATATCCGCTACATCCGCAGCGTACAGAATCACCTTCGGGCAGTTGTGATCGATCAGCAAGGCCAGTTCCCCAAAGGAAAGCTTGTAATTTGCCAGGTTGATGATCGCACCGATCTTCCTCGGGCCGATATATGCAAAGCAAAATTCCGGGCAGTTCGGCAGCACCGACATGACCACATCGTTTTTGCCTACACCATCCTGGCGCAGCGCATGTGCCAGCTGATTCGCCTCCTGGTTCAGCTGCGTATACGTCCAGCTTCTATCTGTCGCCGGATCTAACAGCGCAGCTTTCTTGCCATATCTTCTCACATTTCTCATAAAGCCGTTGAGCCAGGTGTACTGATGCTCAAAGGTTTCGATAAACATCTTGTCATCGTATGTTCTCATAAGATCCCCTCCGTATTGTTCCGTTCTATAAATCACTTTTTGCTATCATTTAATTCGATTTTTGCATATAAAATGTCTTGAATTTTACTTATTCTTAACCGCTTTTTGCATTATATAATAGCATTTTTTGTTTGTCAATCCAATTCGGACAAAATCACGGACAAGTCTGTTATTAAGGAAAAAATCGCCGGTGATCCACCTGCCGTCCAACAAAAAAACGCCTCCGGAGCGTCCTTTGCAGCACACATCCGAAGGCATCCTTTATAGAAGCCGGGCGGCACACCCGGCGGCGGTACAGCTTTGGTTCAAAGGGGACGATCCCCGAGAATTACAGCTTCAGGGGATGATCCCCGAGAACTACAGCTTCAAAAGTTTCTTCACATTGTTATAGAACACGTCTTCCAGCTCTTCGTCGGTCAGACCGCTGACGATCGGCTTGAGCATTTCTACTGCAGGGTGGTGGAACGGTGCGTCCAGTCCCCACATGATCCGGTCAGATCCGATATCTCTGTAGGATTCCTTGATCTTGGTGTGCATCGGCATGCCGGATGTTTCCAGATACAGGTTCGGATATTTTTTCGCCATGTCCAGTGCCGACTGGATAAACATGCCGTTACCGTGACCCATATGGATCATGACCATCGGCAGATCCGGGTAGATATCAGCCAGCTGGGCTACGCTCCACGGAAGGGAGAACGGTGGATGTCCGGTGTGGATCATGGAGTCTCCGATGTGCAGACCCATCCGCGCAGGCACGATCATACGGGCGCATATAAAAAAGAACCCTGCGCCTCTAACGCAGGGTCCCCCTTACATCAAAATCTTTATACCAGCTCTACGACAACCTTTTTCTTCTTTCCCTTTTCCACCAGCATCTTGCCGTCTTTAAAGGAATCTGCCGTGATCTGCAGCTTCTTGTCAGTCACCTTTTCACCGTCGATCTTAAGACCGCCCTGCTCGATGGTCATGAATCCTTCCCGGTTGCTCGGAACAAGTCCCAGCTCCTTGATGAAGTTTACAACACCCATGCCCTCACCGGCCAGCTTTGCAGCCTCAAACGGAGTCGTCGGCATAGCGCTGATGTCTGTACCGCCACCGCTGAACGCAGCACGTGCAGCCTCCTGCGCCTTCTTTGCCTCATCCTCGCCGTGAACCAGCTTGGTCACTTCAAACGCCAGGATCTCCTTGGCCTTGTTGATCTCCTGTCCTTCCAGAGAAGCCAGTCTGCGCACTTCATCCATCGGCAGGAAAGTCAGCATCCGCAGACATTTTTCTACATCAGCATCACCGACGTTTCTCCAGTACTGATAAAATTCATACGGAGTCGTCTTGTCAGCATCCAGCCACAGCGCGCCCTTCTGGGTCTTGCCCATCTTCTTGCCTTCCGAGTTGGTCAGCAGAGAAAATGTCATGCCGTACACTTCCTTACCCGTCTTCTTGCGAGTCAGATCTACGCCGCCTATGATGTTGGACCACTGGTCGTTTCCACCAAACTCGATCTTAACATCGAAGTCCCGCGCCATGACCATGAAATCATAGCTCTGCATCAGCATGTAGTTCAGTTCAAACATCGTAAGTCCGCCTTCGCGATCCATCCTCTGCTTGAAGCATTCTGCACGAAGCATGGTGTTCACATTGAAGCAGGATCCGATCTCACGAATGAAATCAATGTAATTCAGCGGCAGCAGCCATCTCGCATTGTTGACCGAGATCGCCTTGCCCGGCTCCGGCTCCTTGTTTTCGTGGCCCGGTTCAAACACGCCATTGTTGCCCTCATATTTCCAGTCTTCATCGAAATCCAGGAAGCGATCAAACAGCTTCTTGAACGCTTCACAATTGCTCTCGATCGTCTCAGCAGTCATCATCTGACGCATATCTGTCCGTCCCGAAGGATCGCCTACAAAACCAGTACCGCCTCCCAGCAGCACGACCGGCGTATGACCAAACTTCTGCATATACATCATGATGATCACCTGCATGAAGTGGCCTACGTGAAGACAGTCCGCCGTCGGGTCAAAGCCAATGTAAAATTTCACTTTCTCATTCTGCAGAAGCTCCCGGACCTTTTCCTCGTCCGTGGACTGTTCGATAAATCCCCGTTCCTTCAGCACATCATAAACATTGGTGTGCTCGCTCACGCTGTCAGGTATAAAATCGTATTTCATTCTTCTTCTATCCTCCAAAAGCTCTTATTTTGTGCCGTAAAGTCTATCTCCTGCATCGCCCAGACCCGGTACGATATATGCGTTTTCGTTGAGCTTCTCATCCTTTGCAGCAATGAAGATATCTACATCCGGATGAGCCTTCTGCAGCGCTTCGATACCTTCCGGAGCAGCGATCAGGCACATGAAAATGATCTTCTTGCCGCCTCTTGCCTTGATGAAATCAATGGCAGCCGCAGCACTTCCGCCAGTTGCCAGCATCGGGTCAACGACAAAGATCTCTCTCTTGTCAATATCGTTCGGCAGTTTGCAATAGTATTCTACAGGTTCGTGAGTTTCCGGATCTCTGTAAAGACCAACATGGCCGACCTTAGCATTCGGCACCAGAGCCAGCATGCCGTCCACCATACCCAGTCCCGCTCTCAGGATCGGAACGATGGCAATATCTTCGCCCTTCAGCATGTTTACCTTAGTGTCGCAGATCGGAGTCGTGATCTCCACCTCTTCCAGCGGCAGCTTTCTCGTAGCTTCATAACCCATCAGCATGGAAATCTCTCTAACCAGCTCTCTGAAGTCCTTGACGCTCGTATCCTCCTTACGGATCATAGCAGTCTTGTGCTGGATCAACGGATGATCGAATACATATACATTACTCATAATTAGTACCTGCCTTTCTTTTTATATCTCAATTTTATTATTAACCATATTTTTTATGCAAAGCCGGCTCCGCCGGTCATCCCTTCGCGGCGCCCTGTCTTCCTTCGGAAGCAGGCCAGCGCGTGCGGGGCAGTCTTATGCGTTGAGCATGTCCACTCTTCTCTGATGGCGGCCGCCCTCAAATTCAGTGTCCAGCCAGGCTCCCACGATTTCCAGAGCCTTGTCCACCGGCGTCGTTCTGCCGCCCAGGGACAGCACGTTGGAATCGTTATGTTTGCGAGACATCTCTGCCATGTGAACATCCGTGCAAAGCGCGCAGCGGATGCCTTTCACCTTATTGGCCGCGATAGAAATACCGATCCCCGTGCCACAGCAGACGATACCGCGATCTGCTTTGCCGCTCATAACAGCTTCGCCGCAGGCTTTGCCGTAAATCGGATAATCTACAGATTCCTCTGAGTTGGTTCCCAGATCCACCACTTCGATGTTTCGTCCTTCAAGATACTTCTTGATTTCTTCTTTCAGCTGGTAGCCGCCATGATCGCTGGCGATGGCGATTTTCATAAAATACTCCTCTCTTTCTCATACCTTTATGATATTATATCCTGCCGATTTGACCATGCGGTTCATAACCGCGAACCCCACCTGGTCTTCTCCGCTGAGTGCTCCCGCTATGATCAGATCCACACCGGCCTGATCCAGATCGCGCAGCCTTGCGAAAAAGTCATGAGCCGCTTCTCGAAACGCACTTTCTTCAAACAGGATGGAGCCCACCTTAAGACCCTCCCGCTCTTTTTCCCGGCGGAGCCGCTCGATCTCCCGCTTGACGTCCGTGTATGCGCCCTCCAGGATCATCATATCAGCTTTTGGCGCATAGTGTTTGTATTTCATGCCCGGCGCCTTCGGTTTGAAGTCATCACCGTCAGGTTTCTGCGATAAGGCTTTATCGTAAGCGACGGGAACGCCCAGTGCATCCGAAATATCGTCAGCCGTCAGGATCCCCGGCCTGAGGATCGTCGGCGTATCACCTGTCATATCCAGTACAGTGGATTCGATCCCCACCTGGCAGTCGCCTCCCATAAAGATCGCTTCGATACGACCGTCCATGTCAGCGACCACGTCCTTGGCCCTGGTCGGGCTTGGTCTTCCGGAAATATTGGCGCTGGGTGCTGCGATAGGGCATCCGGACTGCCGGATGAGATCAAGAGCCACCTGACTGTCCGGCATCCGTACAGCCACGGTTTCCAGTCCGCCCGTAGTCCTGTCGGGAACACAGGCTGCACGCGGGCCAATGATGGTCAGCGGCCCCGGCCAGAAGTTTTCCGTCAAGGCTCTGATCTGCTTCTGATTCTGCTGCGGCAGCTTGTCCAGGTCGTAGATCCTCTTTAAATCGTCTGCACGGCACACGTGGACGATCATAGGATTATCGCTGGGCCTGCCCTTTGCATCGTAGACGCTGCCTACCGCCCGGGCGTTGAGCGCGTCAGCCCCCAGACCGTACACCGTCTCCGTCGGAAAAGCCACCAGACCTCCGTCTGCAATGATCTTTGCAGCTTCCTGCATATCCGCTTCACTTGTTACAGAAAGTAATCTTGTTTTCATTTAAAACGCCTTCATTTTTTCGGCCTGATCGCTGGTGATGAGGCCGTCTATGATTTCATCCAGATCGCCGTCCAGGAAGTTGTCCAGCTTGTAGAGAGTCAGACCGATCCTGTGATCGGAAACTCTTCCCTGCGGGAAGTTGTACGTACGGATACGCTCACTTCGGTCGCCGGTTCCCACCATGCTCTTTCTCTGGTCAGCGATTTCTTTATTCTGTTCCTGCATCTTCAGATCGTACAGTCTGGAACGCAGTACCTTGAATGCTTTTTCTTTGTTCTTGATCTGGGATTTTTCATCCTGGCATGTAACTACCAGTCCTGTCGGTTCGTGAGTCAGACGGACAGCCGAGTCCGTCGTGTTTACGCACTGACCGCCGTTTCCGGATGCACGGTACACATCCACGCGAACATCGTTAGGATTCAGATCTACTTCCACGTCGTCCACTTCCGGCAGCACAGCAACAGTCGCTGCAGAGGTATGGATACGACCGCTGGATTCTGTTTCCGGCACACGCTGTACACGATGAGCGCCGCTCTCATATTTCAGTCTGGAGTATGCGCCCTTGCCCTTGATCAGGATAACAGCTTCCTTGATGCCTCCAAGACCTGTATCGTTGACTTCCATCAGCTCCGTCTTCCAGTGGTTCCGCTCTGCATAGCGGGTGTACATACGCAGAAGATCTGCACCAAACAACGCCGCTTCCTCTCCGCCTGTACCTGCACGGATCTCCAGGATAACGTTCTTTTCATCGTTAGGATCCTTCGGCAGAAGCAGGATCTTCAGATCCGCTTCCTGCTGCTTGATGGTGTCTTCCAGTTCGGAGATCTCCATCTTGGCCAGTTCACGCATTTCCTCATCACCTTCGTCCAGCATCTCCTTGGCTTCCGCCAGATCGGACTTGGCTTTCTTGTATTCCTTGTATTTCTTTACGATAGGCTCCATCTCGCCCATCTCCTTGACGTGTTTCTGCCACACCGGCTGGTTGTTTATGATCTCAGGGTCTGATACCTTCTGAGCCAGCTCGTCATATTTTTCTGTTATAAAATCTAATTTATCAAACATCTTTTACTCCTGTTTCACGCTATTTTTCTAACTCTATATTATATCAGATGTTCCTCATAAAAAAAACAGGCAAAATGGATTTATTTTGCCTGTTTCGCAAGTGACTCGTTATTCTGCTCACTAGCTGACCAGCATACTGTAGATACATTCTAAAAGCGTCAGCGCCATGATGATGTTAATGATGCGGAAATGTTTCTCATAAAACTTCTGTATCATCATACCAAGCCCGATCCAGGTTGCCGTAGCGATCGTTCCCACTGTAGCGATGATCATCTCAAAGAGAAACAATACCGGAAACGCCCTGCTATAGTCCGTGATAAACCCGGTCAATGCCGTGATTCCAAAAAGGTAGATCTTCACATTGACGAACTGCAGCGCGAAGCCTTTCCAGAAAGATGCTGATTTTTCATCTCCTGCTTTTCCCGGCTTGCTGATCGCTATATGGATCGCCAGCCACAAAATATATGCAGCTCCGATATACTTCATCACAGCAAGAAACTGGGGCAGCAGCGAGCCCAGCGCATAGACAAATACGCAGCAGCTGGTCTGCACGAAATAATACCCTGCAAAAATGCCAAAAAACAATGGTTTCCCTCTTTTCAAGCCATAGTTGGTCACCGTATTAAGCGCCAGGAAATTCCCCGGCCCCGGTGTGAAAGCATTGATTATAGCATAGATCATGAAGTTGAATATTACAAAACCTGGTATGGACATGTATATCCTTTCGTTATTTATCTATAAGCTCTGCAAGCGCCGTATCGATGATGTGCATCACCCTGTCTTTACCCAGTCGCATCACGTCCAGGCAAATATCATAATTGTGTGCGGCGCCCCAGGTTTCCCCGGAATAGTATTCGTGATATCCCCGTCTCAGATCGTCCGTTTCCTCTACGATCTTCACTGCCTTTCGCCGGGAAAAACCGTGCTTGTCCATCATGCGTTCGATCCGCTTTTCTTTTTCTCCGCACAGGAAGATCCGAAGCGCGTCTTTCCGATTTCGAAACGCATATCCGGCTGCCCGCCCAACGATCACGCAGTCTTCTCCGCCCAGCACACTTTCCAGCGCCTCCTGCGGAGTGTTCCTAAGCCGTACTTCCAGCGATTCCGCCATCGGGCTGATCATCATATCCACAGGCATTTCTCCGAAGAAAAACGGATACTTTTCATAGACTCCTTTTTCCTTCGCCAGTTGGATCAGTTCCGCCTTTGTATAGCAAAAAATCCCGTATTTTCCCGCCAGCATCCTGCCGATTTCATCGGCATTGCATCCACACTCTCTTCCAATGGTAATAATCATCGCAGCCCCCTTTCGTTTTCACCTCGCATTGCTACAAAGCCCTACTGTCTCGGCACACCGATAGCATCCAGGATCTCTGCAGGATCGTGGATCACAAACTTTGCACCCTGCTCTTTCAAAAAGTCCTCATCGCGGAATCCCCATCCCACCATGATCACGTCCACTCCGGCATTCTGAGCCGTCTGAAAATCCACCTCAGAATCTCCGATATACACCGCATCTTTCTTTGCGATCCGGAAGTTTTCCATCACTGCATCGACGCTGTCCGGATACGGCTTTCTCCGCCGTCCTTCCAGCTCGCCCACGGAGAAATCAAACTGACCGTCGAAGTAATCCTCGCAAAGGATCTTCACCGCATAATCCGCCTTGTTGGACACGACGGCCGTCAGCACTCCCGCGCGCCGGAGGCTTTGCAGAACCTGCGGTATGCCTTCGTAGGGACATGTTTTGATGGCGCAGTGATCTTTATAGTATATCAAAAAATCCTGATACACTTTTTCCAGAGTTTCGGCGTCCGTTCCATCCGGCACCGAGCATTCTACCAGCCTGTGTATCCCGTTCCCCAGAAATGTGCGTATCTCCTGCAAAGAACGCTCCGCGAGCCCGCGAGCCCGCAGGCAGCGGTTCATGCTGTCCGCCAGGTCGTCCAGTGTGTTTAAAATCGTTCCATCCATATCGAATATTGCTATTTTGTATTTCATAATTCCAACATCTCCTCAATCAAATCATAGTGATCGTCAACAAATCGCAAAGCCAGGTCCGTATCCGCTTCTGCCAGGCTTGTATAGATCCCCTTGTGGTAAGCCTGCAGTCTGTTTTTTTCGTCTTTCCCTGTCTTGCGGATCACGATGTCGATCCATTTCTGATAAACCTCTGCGATGGCATCCAGGACGGTGACCATGAGAGAATTCCCTGTTGCCCGCAGCAGCATTGTGTGAAAGTCACGATCCAGTGCCGGCAATGTTTTTTCGTCTGCCGATTCCATAGCTGCAAGTATTTCCTCAAACTGTCTGCGCTCGTCTGCAGGAACACCCTTTTCAGAAAGCAGCAGACAGGCTGATTTTTCCAGCACGCGCCGGAACTCACAAACATCTTTCTTCGTTATGGTTCCAAGCGCAAGCATCATAGTACAGATCTGGCGAATAGCACGGTGTGCATCGCCGGTCACATAGTTTCCGGAACCTTGGACTCGCCTGATCATTCCCATGCCGTGAAGAATACTGAGTGCCTCCCTGGTAGAATTCCTGCCGATGCCCAGATGCTCTGAGATCGTTCGTTCCGTCGGCAGACGGCTTCCCGTTACAAGCTCACCATCTCGAATCATCTGATCAATATATTCAATTGCTTTTTCATATTCCATGGGCGCAGATTTATTCATCTTGTAACCTCCTCGTAAAACTCTATAAAAAATGCGAGAAAACAGACGCCAGCACAACTGTCAGGATCCCGGACACTGCGATGGCGAGACTGCTCATCGCGCCTTCGATCTCTCCGATTTCAATAGCCTTGGCGGTACCGATAGCATGAGAAGATGCACCGAATGCAAGTCCCTTTGAGATCGGCTCCGTGATGCGAAAAATTCTACAGATCACTTCCCCGAACATATTGCCAAGAACACCAGTGATCACGATGACCGCGACCGTGATGGTCACATAGCCTCCCAGTTCTTCCGAAACACCCATGCCGATAGCCGTAGTGATGGATTTCGGCAGCAGCGTCACGTATTCTTTGTGGTCCAGACCACAAAGCAGTGACAGCCCCAGTACGGTTCCCAGACTTGTGACCGTCCCTGCTGCAAGCCCCAGCATGACAGCTTTGCAGTTCTGTTTCAAAAGGCTCCACTGTTCATACAAAGGAATCGCCAGGCAAACGGTAGCCGGCGTCAGGAGCCAGCTAAGATATTTCGCTCCTTCATTATACGTCTCATAGCTGATATTTCCAATAGCCAAAACAGCAATAGATACCGCGATGGAGATCAGCAGCGGATTAAAAATCCCAAGTTTGAATTTTTTACGCAGCAGGCTGCCTGCGAGATAGGCGATGAGGCTGAGTGTCACACCTGCAAAGAGTGATTCTTCCAGAAAATTATTCATGATACGCCCCTCTCTTTCGTTTCGTCTTTTCCTCCGCCAGCTTTCTTCCACGTCGGATGACCCATTGAGACAGCAGTCCTGTGGATCCCATGACAGTGATGTTGGTCACGATCGTGATGATCGCAACGGGCAGTAAAATCGGATGCAGATTTCCCCAGCTGTCCATCAGCCCGACTCCCGCCGGTATGAACATGAGTGGCATGATTTCTATAAGAAATTTTCCAGTTTCGCGAACTGCATCCAGCTTGATCAGTCCGCTCATAAGACCTGCGAACAAGATGGCCATTCCATAGATGCTGGCCGGGATCGGCAGCGGTAATATGTATTTCAAGATCTCTCCAACAAGAGAGATCGCTAAGATGATCAAAAATTGTCTGATGAATTTCATGTTGGTACTTCCTGTGTTTTCTAGTGATTGCCGAGGCCGCACTGGTTCCCGGACCGCACGGGGCACCGGGCTCGTGTCGGGTACCGGGCTCGCGTCGGGTACTGGGCCTGTCT
>NZ_JACRWC010000118.1:0-12500 GCF_014306095.1 Lentihominibacter faecis | reverse complement strand
AGAGAAACTAGGCAAGTCTTAAAGATTTGTGAAGGGTGTAATACTACGATTTCAAACCGAGAAACCAGAAAAGAAATTTTCACTAAGAGTTTTAACAATAATCTTAGAAGAATTAACGGTCAAGTTAAAAAGAGCATAAGGCGGATGCCTTGGCACTAGGAGCCGATGAAGGACGTGACAAGCTGCGATAAGCTGCGGTAAGGAGCAAATATCCGTTATGAACCGCAGATTTCCGAATGGGGGAACCCACCTGTAGTAATGTGCAGGTACAGCTGTGTGAATAAAATAGCGCAGTATGAGGAAACGGGGTGAACTGAAACATCTAAGTAGCCCCAGGAGAAGAAAGAAACATCGATTTCCCAAGTAGCGGCGAGCGAACGGGAAGGAGGCCAAACCGATAACTTGTTATCGGGGTTGCGGATCATCATAAATGATTCTAAAAGGATAGTCGAACGGTTTTGGAACAGCCGAGCGAAGAGGGTGAAACTCCCGTAGACGAAATCCGGATAGACATAGATGACACCAGAGTAGTACCGGACACGTGAAACCCGGTATGAAGCCGGAGGGCCCACCCTCCAAGCCTAAATACTACCTAGTGACCGATAGAGAACAGTACCGTGAGGGAAAGGTGAAAAGGACCCCGGGAGGGGAGTGAAATAGAACCTGAAACCTTATGCTTACAAGCAATGGGAGCGTAAGTGACCATGTACTTTTTGTAGAACGGGCCAACGAGTTATGGTATGTAGCGAGGTTAAGATGCTGGAGCATCGGAGCCGAAGCGAAAGCGAGTCTTAATAGGGCGATTAGTTATATGCTGTAGACCCGAAACCGGGTGACCTATCCATGTGCAGGTTGAAGCGAGAGTAAAATCTCGTGGAGGACCGAACCCATATACGTTGAAAAGTGTTGGGATGACGTGTGGATAGCGGTGAAATTCCAATCGAACTCGGATATAGCTGGTTCTCCTCGAAATAGCTTTAGGGCTAGCCTCATAGTAAGATACGCAGGGGTAGAGCACTGAATGTTCTAGGGGCCTTCACCGGTTACCGAAAACTATCAAACTCCGAATACTGCGCAATCATCTATGGGAGTCAGACTATGAGAGATAAGTTCCATGGTCGAAAGGGAAACAGCCCAGACCTACAGCTAAGGTCCCAAAATGTAAGTTAAGTGGAAAAGGATGTGGAGCTGCATAAACAGCTAGGATGTTGGCTTAGAAGCAGCCATTCATTTAAAGAGTGCGTAACAGCTCACTAGTCGAGTGGCTCTGCGCCGAAGATAAACGGGGCTAAAACTTACTACCGAAGCTTAGGATACCTTTTGGTATGGTAGAGGAGCATCGTATAAGAGTTGAAGGTGAACTGTAAGGTAAGCTGGATTTTATACGAGAGAGAATGTTGGCATGAGTAGCGAGAGGCAGGTGAGAATCCTGCCCACCGAAAATCTAAGGTTTCCTGAGGAAGGTTCGTCCACTCAGGGTTAGTCGGGACCTAAGCCGAGGACGAGAGTCGTAGGCGATGGACAACTGGTTGAGATTCCAGTACCACCGAAAGTCGTTTGAGTGAAGTGGGGACACAGAAGGATAGACAGAGCACGCCGTTGGTAGAGCGTGTCCAAGCAGTGAGGCTTGTGCGTAGGCAAATCCGCGCATTTTAAGGCTAGGCTGTGATGGGGAGGGAAAAAAGTACCGGAAGCTGTTGATTTCACACTGTCAAGAAAAGCCGCTAGCGAGACCGTAGGTGCCCGTACCGCAAACCGACACAGGTAGATGAGGAGAGAATCCTAAGGTGAGCGAGAGAACTATTGTTAAGGAACTCGGCAAAATTACCCCGTAACTTCGGGAGAAGGGGTGCCATCGAAAGATGGCCGCAGTGAAAAGGCCCAGGCGACTGTTTAGCAAAAACACAGGTCTCTGCTAAAGCGAAAGCTGAAGTATAGGGGCTGACGCCTGCCCGGTGCTGGAAGGTTAAGGGGACTGCTTAGAGCAATCGAAGGCATGAACTTAAGCCCCAGTAAACGGCGGCCGTAACTATAACGGTCCTAAGGTAGCGAAATTCCTTGTCAGGTAAGTTCTGACCCGCACGAAAGGCGTAACGATCTGGGCGCTGTCTCAACAATAGACTCGGTGAAATTGTAGTACCGGTAAAGATGCCGGTTACCCGCAGCAGGACGGAAAGACCCCGTGGAGCTTTACTGCAGCTTGATATTGGATTTCGGCATTGCATGTACAGGATAGGTGGGAGACTTTGAACTCAGTACGCCAGTATTGAGGGAGTCACCGTTGGGATACCACCCTTGTAATGTTGAGGTTCTAACTTTGTACCGTGACCCGGTATGAGGACAGTGTCTGGCGGGCAGTTTGACTGGGGCGGTCGCCTCCTAAAGAGTAACGGAGGCGCCCAAAGGTTCCCTCAGTGCGGACGGAAATCGCACGAAGAGTGTAAAGGCAGAAGGGAGCTTGACTGCGAGACAAACAGGTCGAGCAGGGACGAAAGTCGGGCTTAGTGATCCGGTGGTACCGAGTGGAAGGGCCATCGCTCAACGGATAAAAGCTACCCCGGGGATAACAGGCTGATACCCCCCAAGAGTCCACATCGACGGGGGTGTTTGGCACCTCGATGTCGGCTCGTCTCATCCTGGGGCTGAAGTAGGTCCCAAGGGTTGGGCTGTTCGCCCATTAAAGAGGTACGCGAGCTGGGTTCAGAACGTCGTGAGACAGTTCGGTCCCTATCCGCTGTGGGCGTTGGAGATTTGAGTGGAGCTGTTCTTAGTACGAGAGGACCGGGATGGACATACCTCTGGTGCACCAGTTGTTCTGCCAAGGGCATAGCTGGGTAGCCACGTATGGAAGGGATAAGTGCTGAAAGCATCTAAGTACGAAGCCCCCCACAAGACAAGATCTCCTCCTTAAAGGTAAGACCCGTGAGAGACTATCACGTTGATAGGTCGGAGGTGGAAGTGCAGTAATGTATGGAGCTGACCGATACTAATAGGTCGAAAACTTGACCAAAGGTTTCAAGGGAAAGCGAAGGAAGATGGAAGCTTTAGACAGATATTATTCAGTTTTGAGGATGCAATAGAGCAAACTCAAAAGATATGCGGTGGCAATAGCGAGGAGGTCACACCTGTTCCCATACCGAACACAGAAGTTAAGCTCCTTAGCGCTGATGATACTTGGTGGGAGACTGCCTGGGAAAGTAGGACGTTGCCGTTTTTCTAAAAAAACAGCCTATGTAAGTAGGCTGTTTTTTTAGCCTTAGCGTAGAGCGGTGAGTTCCGATCCAGCTGAAGCTGGGGAACTCTCGCAGGGGACCTTCTGCGAAATCAGAGATTTCGGGATAGGTCTCCTAAAGGGACAGCAACACAGCTTATAAAACAGCAACCGCAGAATGGAAGATATATACCGTTCTGCGGTTGCTATGTACTCGTCTAATTATGTACTTCTTTAATTCTGGAATGTGATGGAATCACTTCCCATAGCTTCGTTAGTGCTTTTATCATATAACGTAAACGTCAATTTCCCTTCGCTTCCGAACAGAGGGATCGGATACTGGAAACGAGCTGTGATCTTAGATCCGCTTTTCCATTTTGAATCCAGATTGTAGACTTGCTTTGCACCATTTGGCCATACGATTTCATAATAAAGCTCAATTTCTTCCGAAGGTTCGCCACCGCTTAATGTTGCGTGAAAATATGCAGTATCATGACGGCTGATGGTGTCCATATCATTGCTGTAGTCATCTTCTGCTGTATTGGCAATGATTTTGACGTGCCATGCATAATATGTATCGTAAATTTCCTGGATCCCAGGGTACTTTATCGACATTAGTTCTGCCAGATATGTTTCGACCTGATCGGTTCTTTTGGACTGATAAGCCTTTACATATCCAAACTTAGCCTTATTTATTTTTTCCTGAAGCGCATCGGTATCTTTCATTTCCATCGCTGTCTGATATGAGGCGATGGCGTTTTCAAATTCATTATTCTCATAATATCGATCACCGATACCAATATAGCATTTTCGAATCTTTGTCTGGATCCGATCGCTTTCCTTGAGCTTCATAGCGGTATTATATGTTTTGATAGCCTGCTCGTATTCACCATTCTTGTAATACCGGTCACCAATGGAAATGTAGCATTCCCAGATATGTTCCTTGGAATCGCGATAATCACCCAATGATTCGAATTTATCGATAGCCTTTTCATATTTGCCTGAATTCTGCAGTTTGATAGCTTCTTCGTATTGAATGGCCGGAGCCGCCAGGTATTTATAAACTGCGATTCCGCCGCCCGTTGCCAAAAGCAGAAGACAGGCAATCAGTATTATCATCTTTGTACGGAAAGAGGGCTTTTTCCAAGAGGAAAACTTCTTTTCTTTTTTTTGGACTTCAGACGATACGGGGACTAATGCTGTATCAGAAGACGGATCCGATGCTTGTCCGTTTGCCTGCGGATGTTCGGGCGAACCTTTATCCTCGTCGTGCTGCAAAGGATCTTTCGTTTGATCCGGCGACAATCCCTCGTTACTCTTTTGATCGGTATTTGCTGCTTCATTCTTTTCCTCAGGATCATCATCTTTCCCCTGAGGGGAATATGTATGGATCTCTGGTGCTCTTTTCTCTTTGGAACCGGCAGCAGGATCAGACTCTGCAGGTTTCGTCTCATTAAGTTCCGGTGAAGGTGAAACGGTATCGGTCATGATATCTGTAGCAGGATCTTCTTCAATGGGGACTACGTGTGGGTGGTCTCCCTGCAGGGCATCCAGCTTTTTGCGTCGTCGCTTCCGTTCTGCCTCTAAGGTTTCTTCCCGGTCGACCTGCTCTTTTGCTTTGCGAAGCTTTTTATTGAGCTTGCCAGGAGTGTCGGCTGGTTTGTGAAGGATAAAGAGCGATCGAAGAAGTTCTCGATCCAGACCGCAATTCTTGCAGCTGTTGCCCTTATTGATATGACCGCAGCTGCAGGACCAGTAATCTCCAAATTCTTCAAACCAGTATTTCGGCTTGGTAGGTGCACTGGCAAAGTGTTCTAAGATATCTTCATAGATCTCATCGTCAGGCGTTAAAGGACGGGGCTCATAAACCTTTGTCTTTTTTGCCGGATGCCCCCCGTTTCCAGATACATTTTTTTCTTCGGAAGAAATGTGGATCCTAGTATTTTTAGGAATCGTATCTGAGGGCGATTGGACGCAAAGGCGTTCCGAATTTTCCTCGTTGGAAATATCGCTTTTACCGACAGAACTTTCGGAATTTTCATTGAGGATTTTCTCGTCCTTTCGAATATCTTCAAATAGAGTTTTCGTATCAAATTCTTTTTTGTGCTTCCATTGCTTGTGATTTTTCAACGTTTTCTGCTCCTGTTTCGGTATGCATAGTTTAATATTGTTATTATATCAATAAAGTGAACGATTCACAAGCACTTTACGGGGTGATAAAATCCGATAAATATTGAAATTTCAACGAATCCAAAGTTTTTTCTTGTATTTTGTATAATTTTCAGTACATGGTTGACAAACCCTGGCAGTTACGGTAAAGTTTATAGTGCTTAGTACCGTTTAGTACTAACATTATTTTTGCTATTTATTAGGTATAAAAATGAAAAAAGTCGTGTTGTTTTAGACAATAATGCAAACTGAGTTGGAGGGAAATTATGACACAGCGAAGAATGAAAACTATGGACGGAAACACTGCGGCAGCGCACGTATCCTATGCGTTTACCGATGTTGCGTCGATTTATCCGATCACCCCGTCTTCTACGATGGCAGAAGTAGTTGACGAGTGGGCTGCATATGGAAGAAAGAATATATTTGGACAGACGGTCAAGGTTGCAGAAATGCAGTCAGAAGCCGGAGCAGCCGGAGCAGTACATGGATCTCTGGCCGCTGGAGCACTGTCCACCACATATACTGCATCACAGGGTCTTCTTCTGATGATCCCGAACATGTATAAAATCGCAGGAGAACTGCTGCCGGGCGTATTCCATGTAGCAGCAAGAAGTATATCTACTCATGCACTTTGCATTTTTGGAGATCATTCGGATGTAATGTCATGCAGACAGACTGGTTTTGCAATGCTGGCTTCCGGTTCTGTCCAGGAGGTTATGGATCTTGGCGGTATCGCACATCTTTCTGCTATTAAGGGACGTGTTCCGTTCCTGCATTTCTTCGATGGATTCCGTACATCTCACGAGATCCAGAAAATCGAAGTGTTCAGCTATGAGGATTTCAAGAAACTGGTAGACTGGGATGCAGTGCAGGAATTCCGTGACAGAGCTTTGAATCCGGAACATCCTGTTATTCGAGGAACTGCACAGAACCCGGATATCTTCTTCCAGGGAAGAGAAGCTTCCAATAAATTCTATGATGCCATTCCGGAAATCGTAGTAGATTATATGGATAAAGTAAGCGAACTGACAGGTAGAAGCTATAAGCCGTTTGACTATGTTGGTGCTCCGGATGCAGAAAACATCATCGTAGCGATGGGATCTGTATGTGAAACCATCGAAGAAACCATGAACAAAATGGTTGCAGAGGGTCACAGAGTTGGTCTGATCAAGGTTAGACTGTACAGACCGTTCGTTAAGAAGTATTTTATGGACGTATTGCCGAGAACGGTAGAACGTATCGCCGTTTTAGACAGAACCAAGGAGCCTGGTTCCCTGGGTGAGCCGCTTTATCAGGATGTAAAGACTCTGCTTTACGGAGAGAGAAATGCTCCGGAAGTTTACGGAGGGCGTTATGGACTGGGCTCTAAGGACACGACACCGGGTATGGTACATGCGATCTATGACAACCTGTATCATAAGAAACCAAAGAACCACTTCACGATCGGCATCGAAGATGATGTAACGGGTCACTCTCTGCCGTATACGGAAGGTATCGCCAGAGAACCGGAAGGCACTATCAAGTGTAAGTTCTGGGGTCTGGGTTCTGATGGTACAGTAGGTGCGAACAAAACTGCTATTAAGATCATTGGTGATAAGACGGATATGTATGCCCAGGGATATTTCGCATACGACTCCAAGAAATCCGGAGGTCTGACAGTATCTCACCTGAGATTCGGGGAGCATCCGATTCAGTCCACTTATCTTATCAACCAGGCGGATTTCGTAGCCTGCCATAACCAGGCATACATCAGACAGTACGATATGTTGAAGGATCTGAAAAAGGGTGGAACGTTCCTGCTTAACTGCCTGTGGTCTGATGAAGAAATCGACCAGATGCTCCCGGCAAAAGTGAAGAGAGATCTGGCAAAGAAAAACATTAATTTCTATGCTATCGATGCATGGAAAATCGCAGAAGATGTTGGCCTTGGAACCAGAATCAACATGGTAATGCAGGCTGCATTCTTTAAACTGACAGGTGTTATTCCTATTGAAAAGGCAGTAGAATACCTGAAAGAAGGTATCGAAAAAACATATAAGAAAAAGGGACAGAACATCGTAGACATGAACTGTGCTGCAGTAGATCAGGGAATCACTGCGATCCGCAAGATCGATATTCCGGAAAGCTGGATCGATGTAGAAGATCCAAGAGAAAAATACGAAGAACTGCCTGAATTTATCGAGGATATCCTGATCCCGATGAATCGTCAGGAAGGTGACGATCTGCCGGTAAGCGCATTTGATGGAATCGAAGATGGTACATTCCCATCTGGAACTGCTGCATACGAAAAGCGTGGTGTAGCTGTATACCTGCCTGAATGGCAGCCGGATAAATGTATCCAGTGTAACCAGTGTTCCTTCGTATGTCCGCATGCTGCCATCAGACCGATGCTGCTGGATGAAGCAGAGAAGGCGGCAGCTCCGGAAGGTTTTGTGACCATAAAGGCGAACGGCAAAGGCATGGAAGGGCTGCAGTACAGAATGCAGCTGTCTGCTCTGGACTGCCTGGGCTGCGGAAACTGTGCGGACATCTGTCCTGCAAAGGAAAAGGCGCTCGTTATGGAACCTTACGCTGATGTTGTTAAAGAGGCAGAAAACTGGAAGTACGGTATCAAGATTTCCAGAAAAGAAGAGCGGGTCGATACTCATACAGTTAAGGGAAGTCAGTTCGCAAAACCGTATATCGAATTCTCAGGTGCTTGTTCCGGATGCGGTGAAACTCCGTATATCAAACTGGTAACACAGCTGTTCGGCGATCGTATGCTGATCGCTAACGCAACAGGATGTTCTTCCATCTGGGGTGCATCTGCTCCATCCATGCCATACTGCAAGGATGAGAACGGCAGAGGTCCTGCATGGGCAAATTCGCTGTTTGAAGACAACGCTGAGTATGGTTACGGTATGCTGCTGGCTGCAAAACAGATGAGAGAAAAAATCGAGCATAACATGAAAGCTCTGATGGAACTGGATATCGATGAAAAGCTGAAAGAAGCGATCGAAGAATGGCTGGAATACAAGGATGACGGCAGAGAATCCAGAGCAAAGAGCGACAAGGTCATCTACGCGATCGAAAACATGAGCACAACGGATGAAGTTGTAAACATGCTTTGTGAAAGAATCATGGAGCTGAAGGACTTCCTGGTAAAGAAATCCGTATGGGCTCTCGGCGGAGACGGATGGGCTTACGATATCGGTTACGGCGGTCTGGATCATGTTCTGGCTTCCGGAGAGAATATCAATATCCTGGTTTTCGATACAGAAGTATACTCCAATACAGGCGGACAGGCATCCAAGGCCACGCCGGAAGCTGCTATTGCGAAGTTCGCAGCAGGCGGTAAGCGGATCAAGAAAAAGGATCTGGGTCTGATGGCAATGTCCTATGGATATGTTTATGTTGCTCAGGTTGGTATGGGAGCAGATAAGAATCAGCTGATGAAGGCGATCACAGAAGCAGAAAGCTACGATGGTCCATCCATCATCATTGCTTACGCTCCATGCATCAACCACGGCATTAAGAAGGGTATGGGCAAGTCTCAGGAGAATATCAAGGATGCAGTAGACGCTGGATACTGGCACCTTTACAGATATAATCCTGAACTCAAAGAGAAAGGTCGGAATCCGTTCATACTGGATTCCAAGGAACCGACTGCAAGCTTCAGAGATTTCATTATGGGACAGATCAGATACTCATCGCTGTCTAAGGAATTCCCTGAAATCGCAGATAAGCTGTATGCAATGACAGAACAGGATGCCAAGGATAAATACCACACGTATAAAGAACTGGCAGAAAGAGACAATGCGCTTCTGTAAGCAAATTGCATCATAGCTGACACATGAAAATATGAAGCTGTTCCAAGAATTTTAGTGATACTATTTTTGGAACAGCTTCTATGGTTTTTTTATGTGTAAAAGGGAGTGTGTAAAGGGGATTTACGTGCAAACTTAAGAAGAAGGAGAGTGGAAGTATTTTGAGAGAGCAATGGAACAACAAACTGGGCTTTTTGCTGGCTGCTATCGGATCAGCAGTAGGCCTGGGCAATATCTGGAGATTTCCCTATGTTGCCGGAACTAATGGGGGCGGAGCGTTTCTGATCCCGTATTTTTTCGCAATCGTTACAGCAGGTATTCCTATCCTGATCCTAGAATACACCATGGGTAAAACATATCATGGTGGTGCCCCGGTCACTCTGGCGAGGATGAATAAGAAGTTCGAGATCCTGGGATGGTTTCAGACAATGGTGGCTTTCGTTATTTCAACCTACTACGTTGCCATTATCGTATGGACGTTGAAATACCTGCAGTTTTCTCTTACATTAGAGTGGGGCGATGATCCGACCGGTTTCTTCCTGAATTTCCTGGGAGCAACAGACAGCGCATCTAATCTGGGCGGAATACAGATGAACCTTCTGTTCCCGTTCCTGATCGTCTGGGCGATCGTAGCCTTTATCATGTATAAAGGTGTGCGTCATGGAATCGAAGTTGTTTGCAGAGTCACTCTGCCAATCCTGATGCTGTTAATCGTTTTACTGGTTATTCGTGGTATTACATTGCCGGGGGCAGTAGATGGACTGAACTACCTTTTCCAGCCGGACTGGAGCGCATTAAAGAAACCAGGCGTATGGGTAGCTGCTTATGGACAGATTTTCTTCAGCTTATCTATTGGGTTTGCGATCATGGTTTCATATGCAAGTTATCTTCCGAAAAAGACGGATGTTGTCAACAGTGCCTGCATTACAGCAACGGCTAATCACGGATTTGAAGTATTTACAGCGATCGGCATCTTTGGTATCGTAGGATTCATGGCTGGACAGCAGGGCGTTGATGTTGCAGAGGTTGCAGGTGGTGGTGTAGGTCTGGCGTTCATGACTTTCCCGACGGCGATCAATGCGCTGCCGGCATTCAATGCACTGTTTGCGATCTGTTTCTTTGGCGCACTGTTTATTGCAGCGATCACATCAATGATTTCGATCCTGCAGGCTGTTATTGCAAGTATGCATGATAAATTCAATATTGATCATAATGTGGCAACGACCATTGTTGTTCTGCCATCATTTTTGATCAGTACCATATTTATTACAGGTGGTGGCCTCAACATCCTGGATATTGTAGATTCGTTTGTAAATAATCTGGGTATCGTAGGGTGCGGATGCGCAGAAGTCTTTCTGTTAGGATGGTTCTTTAAAACGGAGAAGCTGAGAGAGGAAGCCAATCGGTATTCCAATTTCAGTATCGGAAAATGGTGGAACTATGCACTGAAGTTTGTAACAGTATTTGTTCTTGGTGTTATGATCGTTCTGAATACTATTGACTATGTTTGCCATGGCTATGGTGGATTTGCGACAAAAGATGTTGCGATCTTCGGCTGGGGTGCGATTCTGTTTGTTATTGTTGCAGGCTTTATCTTTGCTTTGATGAAAGGTAAAGATGGTTATCGCGATTTAGATGAAATCGCCCATAAGGAGGGACAGTAATATGAGTGTGAGTGCAATTATCATGCTGATTATCGGCGGTGTCGGTTTATGGGGAGGATGTGCTTTATCATGTTACATCTTTGCTAAAAAGAGCAAGGAAGATTTTTCTGAAGATAAAGATGAAAAATAAGAACAAAACAGCTTTTTCATAAGAATTTTATTAAGATGCATCGTGCTTTTTAGGAGCGAAGATGCATCTTTTTTTATGGATTGGACATAATAAATAGTAAAAAACAGAAATAAAACAATGAATATTGGCATAAAACGGAACTTAACAGGTTTACGTCAGAAGTATCACATTGTATAATAAAAACAGAAAGCGAGTTTAATAAATGGAATTAAAGCAGATTGGACCAAAGACTTTTTGCATTGAGAATGATACGAATATCGGTATACATTTTACCGATGACGGCAGAATGTATTTGATCGATACGGGATCGAAAGGCGACGGCGAGAAAATCGATGAAATTTTAAGCAGAGAAGGATGGGTGCCATCTTGCATCATCAACACCCATACACATATCGATCATATAGGCGGGAATGAATTTCTGATGAGGAAATACGGTATTCCGGCTTACTGTACAGACTACGATATGGCATTTGCTCATTATTCCGAGCTGGAAGCTGCTTATATGAATGGCGGATATCCGGCAGAAAAGCTGCGAACGATTTTTGCGCATCCGGGAATGATCGGCTTTCGTTCCCTTGAAAAAGAAACGCCGGACGGTATCGATTGGACCTATCTTCCGGGACACTCTTTCGGAATGATCGGCATCAGGACATCTGATGATATCTGGTTTCTGGGAGATTCTTATTTAAGCAGGAGCTTTCTGAAGCAATATACATTTGGATTCATCTATAATGTGGAAGCGTATATCGATACGCTGAAAAAACTGAAAGAATTTAAGGGAGCGCTGTTCGTTCCATCTCACGGTATCATAGAAACAGATATCGTGCCGACACTGGAACAGAACCTGAGAAGCGTTACAGAAATGTGCGGTATGATTTGCGAAACCTGCAGAGAATATCGTGGACAGGATGAAATTTTGCAGCAAATGTACGAGAGGCTGCGGATGCATGCCAGACCGGCACAACATGCACTGCTTTCCTCAACGGTAAAAAGCTATTTAACATATCTTCAGGACAGGAACAAACTGGAATGCAGATTTGTAGATAATATTATGAAGTGGAGAACACAGGAGTAATTAAGGAGGGTAACACATGGCTACTAAAATTGCAATTAACGGATTCGGAAGAATTGGAAGATTATCGTTTCGTAAGATGTTCGAAGACGATAAGTTTGATGTCGTAGCGATCAACGATCTGGCTACAACAGAAATGCTGGCATATCTGCTGAAATATGACAGCGTACAGGGGAATTTTGGGCATGATGTAGATCACGATGAGGAACATATCATTGTAGGAGACAAGAAAATCAGGATTTACAAGGAAGCAGATCCTGCAAAGCTCCCATGGGGAGAACTGGGCGTAGATATCGTTCTGGAGTGCACGGGATTCTTTGCATCTAAGGCAAAGGCTCAGGCTCACATTGATGCAGGTGCTAAGAAAGTTCTGATTTCTGCACCGGCTGGAAGCGACCTGCCGACTATCGTATACGGAGTAAATGAAAAGACTCTGACAAAAGAAGAC
>NZ_JACRWC010000012.1 GCF_014306095.1 Lentihominibacter faecis | reverse complement strand
GCAGCAATCATCGCATGGGTTCTGGCATTCATCTTCCCACTCCTTACATACTTCGGAGTACAGGGATCCTTCTGGACATTCATCAACTCGATCAACTACGTATGGTCCTTCGTAATCGGATTCGTAGTATACATCCTGCTGATGAAGACCAGCCTGGCTGGAAACTCCAGCGTTACAGAAGAAGAACACGAAGCTTTCACAGAAAGAGCTTAGTTCTTACCTGAACAAAACGAGAATAAATAATGATAAGACCGGGAAAGCCGGAGTGCACAGCACTCCGGCTTTCTTTTAACTTTTTTTAAGACACAAAGACAGGTTTAAGTTTTTCTTTTTACAGCAGCAGACCCCGCCGTTTCCAGCCCCATTCCTCTCGAACTTCCTGAATTGTCAGAACAGAATAAAAAAAATACAAAAATCTAAGAATTTTTTTCATGGAGTATTCCGGTCATATTTGTCGCTTTTTTGCCTCCTGAAACCGGTTTTACAAAAAAGGTAAAGTCGGGTCTACAATAATGTGAATTTTACCTGTTGCGCTACACCCAGGTTCACCTGTTATACTACGTACTGTAAATAAATAAATTATAACACCGTTTGAGGCTATCGTGATTTCGTGTACGTTGACTTAGCACCTTTTAATCGAATGAGTATAAATAGCTTTAAACAATAAAACTGCACCATAAGGCTCGGTGCAGTTTTATTTTTCTCTTATTGTTTTTCAGATCACACTATTTTCTTACCGTAAAATTGTCGATCAGGCGGGTCTTGCCGATATTTACAGCCAGAGCGATCAAATCACCGTCTCCGATCCGATCCGCCGGAAGCAGGCTCATGCCATCTACCGCATCCACATAGTCTATTTCAGCAAGCGGTTCCGTACCTATGATATCTTTGATCAGTTCCGTCACTGGCTGACTTTCTGTTTTCCCGTCTTCTGTATCAAGATGCTCTTTCAGGTACTCCTGTGCTTTACAGATGGCCTGATACAGGATCCCGGCCGCTTTCCGCTCCTCCGCATCAAGGTAAGCATTGCGGCTGGATTTTGCGAGACCGTCTTCTTCCCGCTTTGTCGGGCATCCTACGATCTCGATCCCAAACAGCAGATCTCTGGTCATCTGCCGGATAACCGCCAGCTGCTGCGCATCCTTTTCCCCGAAAAAAGCTTTATCCGGCATAGCGATGTGAAACAGCTTGCTGACTACCGTGCAGACGCCACAGAAATGCTCCGGACGACTTTTCCCGCAAAGCTGCTTCGTCATATCCGATCGAAGCTCCACGAAGGTTGCAGCCCCTTCCGGATACATTTCCTCTACGCTCGGATGAAAGACCAGATCGCATCCATGTGCCTCTAAAACCCCACAATCCCGGTCAAAATCTCTCGGATAGGCATCCAGATCCTCTCCTGCCGCAAACTGAGTCGGATTGACGAATACCGACGTCACGACGCGATCACACTGCTCCTTTGCAGTGTCTACAAGAGAAGCGTGGCCTTCGTGAAGCGCACCCATGGTGGGTACCAGACCCACCGTCAGCCCCTCTCTTTTCCAGTCAGCCACCTGTTTTCTCACTTCTTTTATGGTCGTTGCGATCTTCATCTTCTATTTCTCCTTCAGCTTCTCGATGATTTCTTCTTCGATCTTAAATCCATGGGCCTCCGTCGGATACGTTCCCGCCTTGACTTCCTGATCGTAATCCTTAAACGCCTGCACCATCATCTCTCCCGCATTGGCAAAATGCTTTACGAATTTCGGAACGTAATCCTGGAACATACCCAGCATATCCTGATATACCAGCACCTGACCGTCACAGCCTTCCCCGGCGCCGATACCGATGGTCGGGATCGCCAGCTTCTCACTGATGAGCGCAGCCAGCTTTGCAGGAACACATTCAAGGACGACCATGAACGCCCCGGCTTCCTGCACATCGTATGCATCCTGCAAAATCCGGGCCGCCTGTGCCTCGCTCTTTCCCTGGACTTTAAAACCACCAAAAGCGTTGACCGACTGCGGCGTCATGCCGATGTGAGCAACTACCGGGATGCCTGCATCCGTAATAGCCTTGATCTGATCCTTTACAGCCGCTCCGCCTTCCAGCTTGACTGCATTGCAGCCGGTTTCCTTGATGAGGCGGCCTGCGTTGACCACAGCATCGTATACGGACGTCTGATAGGACATGAACGGCATATCCACAACGACGAAAATATCATTGCAGCCTCTGACAACTGCCGCGCCGTGATGGATCATATCTTCCATGGTAACGGAGAGCGTATCAGGATATCCCAGCATAGTATTCCCCAGGGAATCGCCCACCAGGATCATGTTGATCCCGGAGCTCTCCATCAGCCGTGCTGTAGAATAATCGTAACAGGTAAGCATGGAGATCTTCTCGCGGGATTCCTTCATTTTCATTAAGCTTAATACGGTATTTTTCATTTTGATCCATCCTTTCTCAGCAGCCGCCGGATCTCTGTATAGTCCCTCTCCGGATGCCTGTGCTGCGCCAGCTCTGTGATACGTCGGGAAAGCAGCCGGTAAAGCTGCCGATCTTCCGCCGTCTCAAGGCACTGTAAATGTTTCTGTATCGTTTCTTCATCGTTTCGTTCCACTGGTCCTGTGAGGCTCTTTTCGGGGCCGTCAGATGCGATATGAGCCATGTTTCCCTTCAAAATAGGGCGTAATGCCGTCAGAGCGTTTTCTTCGCTGAAACCGCACATCTGAAGCAGTTCCATGCTGAAATCCACCAGCCCGCACACCAGATTGCTGGCGACAGCCGCCGCACAGTGATACCTGGTCTTGTCCTCCGGACGGATCATGCCGACCGGGTTTCCCAGGCTCTCAAGCCACTCCTTGATCTCCTCCAGGTGAGGATCATCCTCCGCGTCTGCACTTCCTTCCAGTGTAAAAAAAACATCCGTCAGTTCACGGTAAGCTTCATATTTATCGCTTACGGCGAACAGCGGATGGATCGAATATCCATAAGCACCGGTCTCCTCGATTCCTGCAAAGGCTTCGCGGGAGCTCATGGCGCCACTGCAATGACATATTAGTTTTCCTGTTACATTATATCCGGAAAGTTCCTTCCAGACCGCTTTTATGTTTCCATCGGGAACAGTGAGGAAAATCATATCACATTCACTTAGTATTCCTGGCATCGTATCGTATGCGTTCGAATTGGTGAATCGTGCCGCGTCTCTCGCTGACTCGCTGCTCCGGCTGTAGTAGCCCTTGACGGTCGTCTGCGCGGCGTTTATGCTGCTGTCTGCGGCTGCGCTTGCTGCACTGTCCGCGTCGGCATTTGCTGCAGCTGCGTGCGATCCCCGCTCGTTCTGCAAAGCATCCTGTTGCCGGACAGCAAAGTATTTTCCCAGGCTCATGCCTGCTTTTCCTGCTCCTATAAAACCTATATTCAGTTTGCATCCCTCCTCTGTAAAGTCTTCCCGATCCCGCGGTCGATTATGTGCCGCGTACTGTGCAGGTGCTTGTCGCACGGCTGCATCATGCGTCGGGAGCGTGCCTTTTCTGGCTTTTTCAATGACTTTCAATGACTTTTCAGTGAAGTGATATCCTTTCTCGTCTCGTTCCTCTTCGGATAAAAGCGCCGGCCTTGTTTTCGGCCGAATAAGGAAAATGAATATGTTTTTATATTCTCCGGTATAGTTTCTGCCGCCAGGATCTGTCTGTCCCATTGGCTTACTGAATACCATCCATCCGGATTTTATGATAGCACAGGGAGACGGATTTGAAAAGGGAAAATTGCAAAAATAAAGGTGGCACCTCATTTGCTAACACCACATAAGGAAGTAACTTAAAAATTATAAGAATACTGCTTTATAGGGCATTGCAAAGAACCGAGAAAGACTTTGACTGTAAAAGGTCAGAGTCTTTTTTCTATCTTGAATCCGCACATTCGTCTTTGGATTTTATATTAAGTATTTAGTTGTAACACATGTATTGTAATCCTACATTTTGATTAGCGTTTTTTCTCCGCACCTCTTGTAAACCAGAAAGAAGCGCGATATAATATGACCAAATAAACCGAAATGGTCATATTTAAGGGGCGCAGGCTTGGCTTTTACCGATTACGAGACTGATCAGCTCCGCAAGGCACTGCTGAAGGAAACACGGCGCTGCGCCGTCACACTGGGGATGAAGAAAACCTCCGTAGAGCAGCTGACGAAGGCGGCCGGCATTGCGAAGGGCTCGTTCTATAAATTCTACGAATCCAAGGAAATGCTTTTCTTCGCGGTTTTGGAGAACGTTCACTCCGAGCTTTACGGAGTGGCTGACCATGCACTGCGCGAATCTGACGGCTTGCAGCCGTCGGAACGTGCGGCAAAGGCTGTCCTTGCCGTCTGTCGGCGGCTGTCCGATACCGGCGATATGGTTTTCATTGAAAACGATGCGAAGCTGCTTTTGCAGAGACTGCCGAAGGATGTCAAAAATGTGCATTACCACGACGACGAGACGCACATTCGTCAGCTTCTGGAAAAATATAGTCTTGTTCCTAAACGGGGGATTTCACTTGCCGCCGCGACAGTACGCGGACTGATTCTGACCGTCTCACACAAGGAGCAAATAGGAGGACTGTACCCGCAGGTACTGGAAACGCTAGTGTACGGTGCTTGCAGGGCGTTATTTGAATAAGCGAAAGACCGCAGAAATGCGGCTTTTCTAAGGCACGACGGTTAGCGCCATCTAACCGCCCGGATGCACGCGTCGGTTAGGTTAATCTAATATTGAAAGGAATGACAGAGATGCAGGAACACAAGAATTTCTGGGACAAAAATGCCGGACGTTACGACCGCTTTATGCGAAAGGATGGGGCGGCGTATGACGAGATGTATGAGATGATCCGGCCGGTCGTGCGGCACAAAACGGTGCTGGAGCTGGCGACCGGCACGGGACTGATTGCAAAGCACATTGTGAACGCGGCGGCACACATCGAGGCGACGGACGCCTCTGCGGAGATGATCGCCGAGGTGAAGCGGGATAACCGCTCGGCAAAGCTGCACTTTTCCGTGCAGGATATGTTCCGCCTGCCGTATGCGGATCAGTCCTTCGATGTGGTAATCGTATCCAACGCGCTGCATATCGTGCCGCAGCCGGAAAAAGCCCTGCAAGAGATAAAACGGGTACTGAAAGATGATGGCGTGTTGATCGCGCCCACCTTTACCCATGCGGAAAACTCGTTTTCCGGCAAGGTCAGGGCATTTTTTATGAGGATGGCAGGCTTCCCTCTCCGCAGCAAGTGGACGAGCGAGGAATACCTGCGCTTTCTACGGCAAAACGGCTGGGCGGTGCGGAAAAGCGTTGTTCTGAAAGCGTCATTTCCGTTAACTTATACCGAATGTGTGAAATCGGAGGTGTGATAAGATGTCATTTTTTGAGAACACCCGCAAGCCTATAGGGCTTGGCGGAAAAATTATGGTTGCCATGATGAACCTTGGGCACAGTCCTGTGGCACGGTGGGGGCTTTATTTTTTGGAGCTTGCTCCGGATGCCAAGGTACTGGACTGCGGCTGCGGCGGAGGGGCGAACATCAAGAGACTTCTGAAAAAATGCCCGGAGGGTATTGTCAAGGGCATTGACTATTCCCCCGTCAGTGTGGAGAAATCCAAAAAGGTCAATGAGACTGCCATCGTGGAGGGACGCTGCGCCGTTCTGCAAGGCAGCGTGGCGGATATGATGTTTGTTGATAACTGGTTCGATGCGGTGACGGCCTTTGAAACCGTCTATTTCTGGCCCGATCTGCCGCAGTGCTTCCGAGAGGTTTATCGGGTGCTGAAGCCCGGCGGGACATTACTCATCTGCAACGAAAGCAACGGCGACACGGACAAGGACGAGAAGTGGACGGAGATCATCGGCGGCATGACCATCTACAAGGACGCCGAGCTGAAGACGTATCTGGAGCAGGCGGGCTTTCACGATGTGCAGATACACAAAAAGAAAAGCTGGCTCTGCATTACGGCGTGGAAATGAGGAGACTAAATCATGAGTATCTTTGCATCTATCTTACGCAGCGTATACAAGCTCTCCGGCGCGAAAAAGGCGTTCGCCTTGCCGGAGGATGCACTGCGAAAGGAAATTGAAAAACAGAACCGGCATCGTGGCGTTTTTACGCCCACCGACCGCAAGGCATATTATGAAACGATTGCGATAAACGGCTTTCCCTGCCTGATCGTGCGAGAGCATCCGAAGCCGTCCGAGCGCGCGATTCTTTATTTTTTCGGCGGCGGCATGGTGATCGGCCCGGACAAAGGCGACCTCCCTGTGATGCGCAAGCTCTGCCGCGAGACCGGCTGTGATGTGTGGTTTCCGTTTTACCCGCTCTGCATGGAGCACTGCATTACTGAAACATACGCGATGGTGTACGAATGTTACCGCAGAATGGTCGGCTTGTACGGTGGCGGGAACGTCAGCACCTGCGGCTTTTCCTCCGGCGGTGCGCTGGCTTTGGGGATTGCGGCGCACAATAACGCGCAGCCCGAGCCGCTGACGCAGCCGAGGCACATCGTCGCCGTATCCCCCGGCGAGGTGCCGTGGAACGACGCGGAAAAGGTACGGATGCAGGCGCTCAATGAACGGGACGTTTCCATCGACTATTCCTTTATGGTGACGGTGGAGAAGTTCATGCGGCACGGCTGCGAGAATGTGCCGGACTATATGCTCTCCGGCTCTCGGGGAGATTTTACCGGCGTAGGCGATATTCACTTCTTCTATTCTGCCGACGAAGTGCTCTACGGTGCTTTGCCCGATTTTGAAAACGCCTGCAAACGGGCAAATGTCCCCTATACGGTGTCCGCCCGCCCGAAGATGGTGCATTGCTACTGTATGCTGCCGATCTTCAAGGAAGCAAAGGAGGACTTTGCGAAAATCGTGGACATTTTGAAAAAATGAGATCGGAAACGGTCGTGTGATGATTGAAACACGGAGGAATAACCATGGAACAAAAAGAAGCCATTCGCGGTGCGTACCGAATGACGGGCGGAAACAGTTTTTATGACGGCATGATCACCTGCTCTACTCTGAGCGGGAAAGCGGTGTGCCGCTTGGTATGGGCAATGAACAAGGCGGAAAACGACGCCTATCTAGAAAAGGCAATGTCCGGTATTCCGGAGCATTTCTCCGGCAAGCTGCTGGAAGTGCCGGTCGGAACCGGTGTTCTGACCATGCCGGTTTACCGGGCTATGCAGGAGGCGGACATCACCTGCCTCGATTACTCGGTGGATATGATGGGGCAGGCACAGGAAAAAGCGAACCGACTGAATCTGAACAACGTAACCTTTCAGCAGGGCGATGTGGGAGCACTCTCCTATGCAGACGACACCTTCGACATCGTTTTGTCGCTGAACGGCTTTCATGCTTTTCCGGACAAGGAAGCCGCTTATCGGGAGGTTTTCCGGGTCTTGAGACCCGGCGGAACCTTCTGCGGCTGCTTTTATGTGATGGGCGAGCACAAGCGGACGGATTGGTTTGTCCGGCATGTTTATGAAAAGGCAGGTTTTTTCACACCGCCCTATGAGACGGTTTCCAGTCTGAAAGTACGGCTGGATGGAATGTATACGGATGTGAACATGGGAAAACTGAAAAGCATGGCATGGTTTGTCTGCCGAAAAGCGGGTTAAATCTGAGATAGTCTCATGCACACAAGAAAGAACAAGGAGGGAGGCAATCAGATGAAGGACAACGAACTTCCATTCGACCGCAAAAGCCATGTGCTGTATTCAAAGCCTTGCAAGAAAGAGATACAGGCAAAAATCGCCCTGCACTATCCGGAAGCAGAGCGGGAGACAGTATGGGAAAAGGTGCAGCGGCAGTACGCGGTCTTTCTCTCCGACTGGCGCACCGACTTGGGCGGCAAAAAGAACTTCCACAACAGCGTAGGCGGCACCTACGACTGCATCGCCATCATGAGCTATTATGTGGTCTGCAAAGCAGTTACTTCGTTCCGTGAAATCGAAGAGATGGAGGAAAATCTGATTCTTCCGACTTTCCGCAAGCTGAAATTTGTGGACTGCAACAAGCCGTTCTGGAGGAAGCTGATGTACAAGGCGTTTGTTCGTGCGAAAAGCGGCTGCGACAAATGGCACGATTACGAGATGTCGGTTGCGCCTTATGAAACTGACAAGCCTATTTATTATGAATTTACGGCGTGCCCGGCAGCGGAGTTTGCTATCAAGCACGGTCTTACGGATATTATGCCCGCCCTGTGTAATGTGGACTTTGCGTCTATGGAGTTGCTCCATGCAAGGCTTATACGGACGAACACCTGCGTGAACGGCTGCCGGTGCGACTATACCATCTGCGGCGACCAGGACCCGTATGTAAAAGAACATCCCGAATATCGGGATGAAGCCGGATTTCGGCGAAACAAGCAACAATTCACGCAAAGGCGGTGAGATAAATGAAAACTTTTCTCGGAATACTGATTCCCTTTCTCGGCACAACGTTGGGTGCATCCTGCGTGTTTTTTATGAAAATATGAGGTGATAGAAATGCTGTTTCAAACATATGGCGACAGGAGGAATCCTGCCGTGCTGTTCTTTCATGCAATGGGTGTGACAGGAGCGAGTAGCGAACCGATTGCGAAATATTTACAGGATCGGTATTTCTGTATTCTGCCTACCTCCACCGTTTACTGCGAGGGGCAGAAATATGTCAGCAAGCTGGACGAAATACGGCAGGTGGAGGACTTTCTGCATCGACAGAGCGTGGAGCGGCTGGCGATGGTGGTCGCTTCTTCCATCGGTGCAGACCTTGCCATGGCGTTTCTGACGCAGACGAAGCTGCCCGTGGAGCACGCTTTCTTTGACGGCGGGCAGTTTGCGCAAATCGGAAAAGGTACGCGCCGCATTATGACACCGTTTCTGTATTTCGCTATCAGGAGCCTGTACTGGTCGAAGGGCGGCACACTGAAAAAGGTTCTGTGGTGTGACGACGATTCCATAAAGCCGTATTTTATAGCCGCAGGGGGAAAATCTGACCTATACAAATTTGCGGCGGCATATTCTGGACAGCCTGGAGGATAAGCCCTTTCCGTCCCTTCCCGAAGAACTGCAAAAGCATATCTATTTCGAGTTTGGCAGCATAGAAGATCATTTCAAATACCGTCAGGCAGTGATGGAAGCCTACCCCTGCGGCCATTATCCCGTGTTTGAAGGATACGAGCATATGCAATATCAGATACGCGATCCAAAGGGGCTCGCCGAAATGCTGGCACACATCGCCGAGCGTGACTGTATGCCGGAACTGCCATTTATCAAAAAGTGAGTGATACCCATGAAATACAAAATTGAGAAAAACACCGTACAGGAGACGCTGATCATTCCGCTGTATGCGCGGAAGGTCTGTTCAGAACTATACCCGAATCTTTACCGGGACGAAACAGCGGTTCGCCTGATTGACGAGATCGACTACGATTTTTCTGAGGCGGAGAAAAAATCTCGCAGCCTGATGCAGCGTTTCGGTTCGCTGGAGGTGGCCATGCGGCAGAATGACCTTGCTTGCGAGGTGCGGGATTATCTGAAATCTCACCCCAAAGCGGCGGTGGTCAATCTGGGCTGCGGGCTGGACAGCACCGGAAGAGCCTGCGACAACGGCAGCTGCAAGATGTACAATTTGGACTTTCCCGATGTCATAGCCGTGCGTAACGAGCTTTTGCCCGCCGGGGAGCGTGAGGAAAATATCCCCTGCAATCTGAACGATACGGCATGGTTTTCTGAAATCGACGCTTCAAACGGTGCAGTATTCTTTGCCTCCGGCGTGTTCTACTACTTTCTGACAGAGCAGGTCAAGGCGCTGGTACAGTGCATGGCGGACTCTTTCCCCAGCGGTGTGCTTGTATTTGACGCTGCGAATCGGACGGCGGTGAAGATGATCGCCAAGACATGGCTCAAGAATGCGAAGATCAAGGATGTTGGCGCGTATTTCGCGGTTTCCTACGCTCCCAAAGAGATCGGCGCGTGGGACAGCCGTTTGCAGGTCACCAGCCGGGGCTATATGCTGGGCTACAACGACCTTCGCGATCCATCCGTCAGCGGCTTTTTCCGTTTTCTCGCCAGAGTCGGTGACGGAATGATGAAGATGCAGATCGTAAAGATTAGATTTGGAGGCAAGCAATGAAAATTCTGGTATATGGTGCAGGTGTTTTAGGATGCAATCTGGCAAGGAATCTGTTTCGTGCTGGAAAGGACGTGACCCTGCTTGCCCGGGGAAAATGGGCAGAGGAAATCAGGAAGAACGGACTGCGGATCAAGGACAAATTTTCGCCCCGCACCTCGGTCAGCCGCATTCCGGTGGTGACTGCGCTTGCACCGGATGCAGCATACGATGTGATTTTTGTTGTTCTGCGCTATACACAGTTGGATTCCGTTCTGGACACGCTACGAACGAACCGGACGAAGAACATCGTTTTTGTGGGTAACAATGTGCAGGCAAGAGCGCTGGCGGCGGCACTGCCGGAGAAAAATGTCTTGTTTTCCTTTGCTCTCTCTGCCGGGCATCGGGAATCTGACCGGGTCGTTTCTATTGACCTGAAAAAGATCACCATCGGGCAGCTGCCGGACGTAGCCTCCAATAAACAATTGATCGGGCAAATATTCTGCGGCACAAAATACAAGGTCGCTTACGAGCCTAATATGGAGGATTATCTGCTCTGCCATGCCGCGTTTGTGATGCCGGCGGTCTTTGCCTGCTATAAGACGGACGGTGACCTGAAAAAGCTCAAGGGAGACACCGCGTACCTGAACCGTCTGCTGGATGCCAACATAGAGGGCTATCGTGCCATACGAAATGCGGGGCACGCCATTTTGCCAAAGGCGGACGCAGATTTTGAGAGCGAAAAGTACCGCAAGACCTGTCTGCGCTTCTTTAAACTCATGTGCGCCACCTCGCTGGGCAAACTCTGCGCCTCTGACCATGCCATGAACGCAATAGAAGAAATGAGCGCACTGAATCGGGATATCAAGCGGTTCTTTGATGAGAACGGCGCGGCTTATCCCGTGTGGCAGGCGCTGGAGGCAGGTGCCGGCAGCCACATGGATGTCCGTAATGAGCCAGAGCAGTACCAATACCGCCATCGTGATCTGGTGCATCGCGGCTGTGGTTTATGAGAGAAAGCACACTTAATAAAAAAGGAGTCTTGAATATGAAGCCTGACTATAAAAATTGGATCCCCAGGGGAATGCTATTTTCACTCATCGCGGGAACGGTGCTGTCCCTTGCGCTGCTGCTGGTTTTCGGCGTATTCGGCGTCTGTGTGAGCGGAAAGCTGCGCGTCGTGCTGGGAGTGGTGTTCGGCATTGCCTTTGTCGTTTGTGCAAAGTACACCCAGTGGTGCGTGAATGCCTATCGGAGCTTTTCCTATGACGGCGAGCGCAAGCTCTCAAAGCAGATCATTGACGGCACGGCGGAGCATATCACGCTGCCGGAGGGCGGCGTGGGACTGGACATCGGCTGCGGCAGCGGTGCGCTGACCATTGCCTGCGCAAAGCGCAATCCCCAGGGAAAAATGATCGGTATCGATCGCTGGGGCAAGGAATACGCCTCCTTCAGCCTGCCGCTGTGCGAAAAAAACGCCGCTGCGGAGGGCGTGAAGAACGCTTCGTTCAGGCGCGGGAACGCCGTAAAGCTAGATTTCCCCGACGAGAGCTTCGACGCGGTGACCAGCAACTATGTCTATCATAATATCACGGGAAAGGACAAGCAGCAGCTTCTGCTGGAAACGCTGCGCGTGCTGAAAAAAGGCGGAACATTTGCTATCCATGACCTGATGTCGCCCCGTAGATACGGCAATATGCAGGCATTTATCCAAAAGCTCAGGGACATGGGCTATGAGCGCGTGAAACTGATTGACACGACCGACAGCAGCTTTATGACGCCGAAGGAAGCCGGACGCCTGATGCTTCGCGGTTCAACATTGCTGGTGGGAAGAAAGTAAAGCGGCAACGGCATCAGCGAAAGCTGACCGTTCCCTTGCTGAAATTATGCATGCAAGGCTTATCCGAACGCAGACCGAAGCGCTAAGCTACTGCGACGATTGGTATGATGGGGACAAAATCCTGGTGCTTGAAAAGCTCAGGAATCAAATGCAGATATAAGACATAATAAGCGCAGCAACCCCCGCACCGGTCAGGCGATCGGTGTGGGGGTTGCTGTTGCTGTTGAAGATCTGAAAGCAAATTTGACCGTTCAAAGTCGCTGCTTTTTCATTTTTCCGATCAATTTATCTTCTCTATCCGGACATAGCAGTTACACGCCCGGTTCAAAAATTCATAATCGTGCGTGACGACAAACAGAATATAACCGTGCTGTGACAATTGCTTCAACCTTTCGGTCACCTAGCACATATGGCGGAAGTCCAATCCGCTTGTCGGCTCGTCAAAAATCAAAAATTTCTTTTTGGCCATAATTGCCTGACAGATGGCAAGTCGCTGCCGCTGTCCGCCCGACAGGGTAAGCGGATGCCGGTCGATGCAGTCAAGCAGGTCAAAGCTGTTCAGCAGATTTTCAATCTCCTGATTGGTGGCATTCGGATTGGCCGACAAGCACTCGTTTTTCACACTGTCCGAAAAAAGCTGATGGTTGACATCCTGCATCACCATACCGAACTGCTTGGTTCTTGCACTGTGGGATAGCTTCCCGCCGCGGAAAATCACTATTGCACCGTATAGGCATTAAATTAAAACATCCTTATGTGGTATTGGCATTCTAAGCTATCACCTCTTTTATGCATTTTCTTCTAGCTTCTGTTCTGCTGTTCTACCAGCTTGTCTGCGCCGTATTTTTTACGCAGCGCCGGTTTTTCGATCTTGCCGGTCGCATTACGCGGTACTTCTGCGAAGATGATCTTCTTCGGACGCTTGTAGCGCGGCAGCTCTTTGCAGTAATCCTCGATCTCTTCTTCGGTGCATTCCATACCGTCTTTGACTTCGATGATGGCACCGGTGATCTCGCCCAGACGCTTGTCCGGAAGACCGATGACTGCAACGTCTTTCACCTTGTCGTAAGCGCTGAGGAAGTTTTCGATCTGTACCGGATAGATATTTTCTCCACCGCTGACGATAACGTCCTTCTTTCTGTCTACCAGGAAAATGAATCCGTCCTCGTCCTGCATGGCCATATCGCCGGTATACAACCATCCGTCCTTCAGAGCCTTGGCTGTAGCTTCTGGGTCGTTGTAGTAGCAAGTCATGACGCCAGGTCCCTTGACGCAGAGTTCTCCTACGTCTCCCTGCGGCACTTCCACGCCGTTTTCGTCCACGATCCTGCACTTCCAGCGATAGCCCGGCACGCCGATGGCACCGACTTTGTGGATGTTTTCCATACCCAGGTGAACGCATCCCGGTCCGGTGGATTCCGACAGGCCGTAGTTGGTGTCGTATTTATGATTCGGGAAGTATTCTTTCCAGTGGGTGATCAATGATGGCGGTACCGGCTGTGCACCGATATGCATAAGTCTCCACTGGTCCAGATCATAGTCTTCCAGCTTGATATCGCCGCGATCCAGGCTGTCGAGGATATCCTGAGCCCATGGAACCAGCAGCCACACAATCGTGCAGTGTTCCTTGGAAACGGCATCCAGGATGATCTCCGGTGTCGTACCTTTAAGGAGCACAGCCCTGCTGCCTGCACACAGGCTTCCCATCCAGTGGAATTTCGCACCGGTGTGATAAAGAGGCGGGATGCACAGGAACACATCGTCTCGACTCGTTTCGTGATGCTTCTGTTCCATCTGTGCAGCCTGCATCAGACTTTCGTGATTATGTAAAATTGCCTTGGGGAATCCAGTTGTTCCCGAAGAGAAATAGATCGCTGCATCGTCATCATCATCAAGACGCACCAGTGGCGGCTGGCTTGAGCAGTCTGCCACCAGTTCACGATAGCTTTCCGCGAAGGTAGGGCATCCGTCCCCAACGTAAATCAGCAGTCTGCCCTTGCTCAGGTCTTCTTCGATAGATTCTATACGTCCGATAAATTCCGGACCGAACATGAGGATATGCACCTCTGCCAGATCAGCGCAGTATTTGATTTCATCCGCCGAAAACCGGAAATTGAACGGTACGGCGATGGCACCTGTCTTCAGGATCCCGAAATAGATCGGCAGCCATTCCAGGCAGTTGAACATGAGGATCGCTACTCGGTCACCCTTCTTGATCCCTCTGGAAAGAAGCATATTGGCAACTCTATTAGCCTTTTCATCAAAGATGCTCCATGTGATTTCTCTTCGATAAGGGGTCGAGGATGTCTGCTGTACCAGATCGTACTCCTTCCAGGTGGTCTTTCTGTGATCTTTCATCATTGGGTTCAGCTCTACGAGAGCGACTTCATCGCTGTAAAGCTTATGGTTTCTTTCAAGTAAATCGGTTACCGGCATGGTCTCCCCGTCCTTTCGTGTTTTTGTTTGATTCTCCATCCTCCGGAAACGTGTTGCTTCCATAAATGAGTAGAGCCTGTGCCAAAAGCACAAGCTCCGTTTATCGTACCATATATTTGCTGTAAGGTCAATGTGCTCACGAATAGTTGGGCAGGTCGGGTGTGTAGGATTACAATACATGTGTTACAACTAAATAAAGAAAAAGCGGAAACTTCAATTCTGTGTTAAAGTTAAGTTACCACACAAAACCATACACTGGAGGTTTCCGCATGACAAGTATA
>NZ_JACRWC010000079.1 GCF_014306095.1 Lentihominibacter faecis | reverse complement strand
GGCGCCAGCCCCACGAAAAAAGGAGCCTGCATGCTGGCTCCCTCCTTCGGTTATAATAAAGGGTTTTAGATATTATGTACAAAGCTGTTTTAGTTTTCTGTCATCAGCCGCAGCAGGAACAACCTCCCTCTGTAGCAGCATCTAAATTCTGAACCTCCGGAACAAAAAAGTCGTCATCCGTTTCCCTGGATGCTGCCATCTCTTGCGAGCCCGGCATCTGTTGGGATCCTGGCATTTCCTGCGGCTCCTCCGTTTCCCGCATAGATCCCTGCAAAGGCTCCTCCCCAGGCTGCTGTGTTTCCTGACTCTGCAGGTTTGCCGCCGGCACTGCCTGGCTCTGCCCATCTGATACCGATGAAGCCGGAGCTTCTGCAAAGCTCTCTGCCGGATCCATTGGCGTATCCACCATGACGCCCTGCTCCTGTTCCCGGTCTCTGCGGTGTGGCCTGCGTCTTCGAAGCAGCTCTACGATCTGACGCATCTCCTGCTCTTTTAGCGTGACTCCCCGTGACATTCGGCTATGACCCGGATCCCAGTCACGGATATCGTACTTCGCCTGCCCTCCGTTCCAGCTGACCAGATTCAATTCTTTCTTCCAGCCGGTAGAGTGGGTCGCGATCACGCCGATCTCCTCTACGATCTCAAAAGTGACCTCTCGGTCAAAGTCCCTGTTTGATGACATATGTAATCTCCTTTCTCTCATCAATACAATACCTCTCTTGTGAGTGTATTATAACGCTAGTGGAAATATATGTCAACCATAATTTGTAAATTATTTGTTAATTTTTTGAAATAAAAATCCTGAGGGCATATCACACACCCTCAGGACATCACTTTGCATCCAAAAAGTTATCTATTCTTCCATAGCAGCCTTGATAATAGCCGGCAGCTTGCGGCACTTGTCTTCAGAAATGGAAGCTACTGATACACGCAGTCCCTTTGCCAGCGGCACGATGAATACGCCTTCTTTTTCCAGCTTTGCACTGATCGCATCCGGATCGCTGCACGGGATTGAGATAAAGAATCCTGCGTCGAACGGCACGATTTTCAGGCCAACTTTCTTAGCTTCTTCTTCGAACGCTCTGCCTCGCTTGATGAGCATTTCTCTATAATGAGCACGCTCTTTATCTACACGCTCTAAAAGGCCCGGCTCTCCATAGATCCTGGACAGAATGACCTGCGCCACCTTTGCACTGTTAGACCATGACCCTCTGGAGGAGTATTCGCAGACTCTCTTAAATTCGTCAGCGATCTCCTTGGTCTTAGCGATGCAGATCATTGCTCCGCAGCGAGTTCCGTATAATGTATAAGTTTTGGAAAGACTGTAGGCCATGATCGGCAGCACGTTTTCAGGAAGTGCCTCCAGCTTCGGCAGGAATCTTCTGTATTCTTCTTCATCTCCTGCAAAGTCGATGTAAGCCGCATCGATGACCAGAGCGATGGCTTTACCGCATTTCGCTTCTTCCTGCAGCACAGCGATCACATGATCCCAGTCTTCCAGCGTCAAGGAATATCCTGTCGGATTATGTGCCGGTGTATTCAGAATGATAACCAAACTCTCCTGCTTGGCCAGCAGCTCTGCAGATTTTTTCTGAAAAGAGTCGATATTGAATTTACCATTTTCTGTGAAGAATTCAAACGTCGCGATGCTCCGTCCGATTTCTCCTGCGATGGTGTTGTACGGCGCCCAGTGCCAGTCAGACGTCAGCACCTGATCTCCACCGTCGGAGTAGTTGGCGATGACATTTCTTAAAGATCCTGTACCGCCCGGCGTTGCTACCGCTTCTACGTATCCCTTCGGACGATGGGATCCAAATGCAGCCTGCTGTACTGCTTCACGGAACGGTTTTATCCCTCCGATCGGTGCATAGTCCGCGTATTCTGCCGGACTCAGATGCTTGAACACCTCATCAACGGAGGACAGCACTACCAGGTTGCCGTTATCATCCAGCAGGGATCCGATGGTCGCATTGATTACCTTGTCAGCCCCCTTTTCAGCGATCATAGCCTTGGCACGATTGCTGATACCAAAAATCTTGTCTTCATGAGGGATGTGTCTTCCGTTCCCTCTTGCTAAAATATATTCCGCCATATTGTTCACCTCTAATGTTTTTATTTCAATCGCAATGGCTTCATTATACCATGCCTGTTTGGGATTACAAGTGGTTCGCGGTATCACATTCCACTTTTTGCACAAAAATTATCTCTCAAATCATAATTATCACAAAGGGTTCTGATTCGAGAGCGAAATCAAGCCCATTGTTTTCTATTATTTGAAAAACTTGTACAAGCGAATCCCCTTTCCAACAATATATTATCCATTCTCGGAATGTAATCGCTCTATATGTTATTTGAAAAAGCTTACCTGCAGATTTTCTATGAACGCGGGTAAAAAAACTATGATTATTTTAAGTATTTTTTTATTAAAATCATAAAAAGTTGCCGTCGTTTTCATTCATTCCAGTATGATTTCCAGATTACCCGTCGATACTAACTCCAAGGAGGTGAAATTTCATGCGACAGGAAAAGAAAGTAAAAGATCGCCCTGCCATCGCACTGGTGCTGTTCTTCTGTCTGGCAGCTCTGGTTGCAGTCTTTGCAGTAACGTCCACCGTCAATAAAGTACGTGACAACCTGCAAATCGATAAGGCGGCGGAGGTCGTTAAGAAAAAATCGGTCAGCAAAACGTCCGAAAACACAGCAGCAGAGGTCGTAGACAGCCAGGACAGCAAAAGTTCCGGCAGCAACTCGTCTGCCAGCTTTATAAAGCCTCTTTCTGGCGAAGTGATCCAAAAATATTCCATGGATATGCCAATTTACTGGGAAACTCTGGATCAGTACATGACTCACGACGGCATTGACCTGGCCGCTCCGGCAGGAACCAGCGTCAAAACCTGTGCCAGCGGTACCGTGACTCGTATCGAAAAGGATGATCGTTACGGCATGATCGTGGAGATCAGCCACGGAAACGATCTGCTGTCCCTCTACGGAAATCTGGCCGAGGACGGTCTTGTGGAACTAGGGGAGGTCGTTTCCCGCGGCGATGTCATCGGAAAAGTCGGCAAGACGTCCACCTTCGAAGCCAGCGGAGCGGAGCATCTGCATTTTTCGATGAAGCTAAAGGATGAACCGGTAGATCCCGGGAAATATATCAAGGGGCTGTAAAAAAGAAAACAGAGAATCTATATCAAATGAAACGATTCTCTGTCTTTCTTTTTGTTATATTACCAGCTGGTTCACTATTTTTTCACTATTTTTTCACTATTTTCATTCCCGCTTGCCACCAGGGAAATCATAGCCCTATGGCACCAGAGCCTTCACATAATTGATATTCTTGCCACGGCTGTGGAACTTCTTTTCGTATTCAGTCATCACCAGACGTGCTGCATAGTCACTGTGGTGCAGGTCTGCTGTCTGTTCCACGATCTCGTAGCCGACCGCTTCCAGTTCCTCCAGCGTAAAGGCATAAAGCGGATCATTGTCCGTCTTGATTTCGATAAATCCACCCGGCCTCACCGCCCAGCCGTAATCTAAAAGCCGTTTCCGATATGTCAGCCGCCGTTTGGCATGACGCGCCTTTGGCCATGGATCGCTGAAATTAAGGTACACGCCGGAGAGCTGATTTTCCAGAAAATAATCGCTCATGTGATCCACGAAAGTCAACATGAATTTCAGGTTCTGCAAAGGCTCCCGCCCCGCTTCATCCGGCAGTTCTTCGGACGTCAATCCTTTTGCTTTTTCCAGCGCACGCAAAATAACGGTTTCCTGCCCTTCTATGGCCAGAAAATCGCTTGCCGGATCCTTTGCAGCTTTCCGGGTGATAAAATCTCCCTTGCCGCATCCGATCTCTAAATAAAGATCGCGCTGGCGAGGAAAACACGCTTTCCAAAGCTGGCGGAGCGCCGCCTCATGTTCCGGACTCTGAAAGTTCGGATCCTTGCTGCCGATTTCTCCATAAGAACGCCCGCCGTCCTCTGGAAGAGGCACGATATAGTCACTGCATTCCTGCAGTCTCTTGTCCAGGTCTTTTGCTTTTCTCTGTCTCACAGCAGGATCCTTTCCAGTATGATCATCGCTAAAAATGCGGCAAATATCAGGCATGCTGCGATATCTCTCGAACAGATCTTCATGCCATTCATGCGTGTCTTTTTGCTGTTGCTGCCGTAGCATCTGGCTTCCATAGCCATGGCCAGATCCTGGGCGATCCGGAATGCACTGATAAACAGCGGTACCAGGATCGGGATCAGCGCTTTCGCTCTTCTTAAAATATTACCGCTCTCAAAATCGGCTCCACGAGCCATCTGAGCCTTCATGATCTTGTCCGTCTCCTCAAGCAGCGTTGGGATAAATCGCAGTGCGATGGTCATCATCATTGCCAGATCGTGAGCCGGAAGCCCGAATCTTTTAAAGGGTGACAGCAGTGCTTCCATTCCATCCGTCAGGCTTATAGGCTTGGTGGTCAGAGTCAAAAGCGACGAGCCGATGATCAGTAAAATCAGCCGGATCGCCATAAATACGGCCATTCGCAGCCCTTCTCTGCTGATGCTGAAGATCCAGAAGGAAACCAGCACTTCCCCTTTGATCATAAACATATTGATAATAAACGTAAATGCGATCAGGATGAAAATCGGTTTCAGTCCCCGCAGTATGAATTTCAGCGGTACCCGGGAAATAGCGATCACTACCGCAAGTCCCAGTGCAGCCAGTGCAAAACCGATGAAATCTTTCACCACAAAAATGGACACGATATAAAGCAGCGTGACCATGATCTTGACCCTTGGGTCCAGTCGGTGTATCCATGAATTCCCCGGATAAAACTGTCCGAGAGTAATATCTCTTATCATCGTTTCAATACCTCTGCTATCCCGTCTGCAGTCTCTTCCATCGTCAGACACGTTCCTCCCACCGCAAAGCCGTTTTCACGCAGCTGAGCAGCGATCTCCATCGATGCCGGCAGTGCCAGTCCCATTTTTTTCAGTTCGTCCCCACGCGAAAAGACTTCTTCCGGTGTTCCATCCATCATCATTTTTCCGTGATCCATAACAAGTACTTTATCCGACATCCTGGCGATATCGTCCATGTTATGCGATACAAGAAAAATAATGTTTTTCTCACTCTCGTGGATTTTCTCCACCATAGACAGAATATCAGCATGCGCCTTAGGATTAAGACCTGCTGTCGGCTCATCGAGAATAAGCACCTCCGGCTTCATGGCGATGACGCCCGCAATGGCTGCACGCCGCTTCTGCCCACCCGAAAGATCGAACGGCGAAAGATTCTTTACTTTATCATAATCCAGTCCTACAAGCTCTATGGCCTCACGCACACGTTCATCCACTTCTTCTGCCGTAAGACCCAGATTGGACGGTCCAAATGCCACATCCTTTGCAACAGTTTCTTCAAACAACTGATACTCCGGATACTGGAACACCAGCCCGATTTTCCTGCGGATGTCCCTCATGACCACATTTTCTGCCGTAATATCCACATCACCAACTATGATATGTCCCTTCTTCGGCTTCAGCAATCCGTTGAGATGCTGTACCAGTGTAGATTTCCCAGATCCGGTATGCCCGATGAGTCCTACCAGCTGGCCATCCTCCGCCCGGAAACTGATATCTTCCAGAGCCAGGGATTCATCCGGCAGTCCTTCACTGTATATATGTGTCAGTCCCTTTACTTCAATTGACATAAATACCTCACAATATCTTCTACTTCCAGCAGATCCTGCGGAACCTCGATCCCGCGCTGCCGCAAACGATCCGCCAGATCTACAGCCGGTGGAACTCCAAGGCTGAGAGCCTTCAGTTCTTCCGCGCGGCGAAAAATTTCCAGCGGCGTTCCTATCATTTTGACTTCACCCTGATCCAGCACGATGACTTTATCTGCCTGTGCTGCTTCCTCCATAAAATGGGTGATCAGAAGCGCTGTGATTCCCTTCTCATTCAGGCGATGGATCACATTCATAACTTCCCTTCTGCCACGCGGGTCCAGCATCGCCGTCGGCTCATCGAACACGATGCATTCCGGTTCCATTGCAACGGCTCCGGCAATCGCGATCCGCTGCTTCTGACCGCCCGACAGAAGGTGAGGCGCCTTCCTGCGAAATTCGTACATCTCTACACTTTTCAGAGCCTCATCCACTCTCTTTCGGATCTCTTTAGGATCGACTCCCAGGTTTTCCGGACCAAAGGCCACATCGTCCTCTACTACAGATGATACGATCTGGTTATCCGGGTTCTGAAACACCATTGCCACTCTCTGCCGCACTTCCCAGATATTCTCCGGATCCGCCGAATCCAGTCCGTCTACATAGATCTTTCCTGCAGTAGGCACCAAAAGACCGTTGATGTTCTTTGCCAGCGTGGATTTCCCCGAGCCATTCTGTCCGATGATCGCTGTGAAACTTCCCTTTTCTACGGTAAAGCTCACATCGTCGATAGCACGAAAAGTGCTTTCGTCCTCGCTCTTTATATAATCAAAAACCAGATTTTCTACTTTTATAAAATCCGTCACTTTCTTTCTCCGTATCTATGATTCTTCTCCATAATAATCGTTCAGCCACTTGAGCATGGTAAACACATCCACCTGTCCCGGTGCAGAGGCTTCCTGTCCTGCTGCAAAGGTGATACAAGATCCATAACGACCGGCTGCCACCCGTGTGGTCTTGCCCCATTCACCCATAGCCATCATCACCAGCGGTCCGATACCATGCTGATGAAGGAATGCCGTTGTCTTCAACAAACTTTCTGCATCTTCTTTCGTTACAGCCATAGCTGCGATCTTGAACACGTCTGCTCCTGCATCCTGCATGATGTGGATCCTGCCCAGGATTTCCTCTGGAGCCAGCATCCGGTCAAACTCGTGGTAGGAACAGATGACTTTGCCGCCAAAGGCATGGATCTCATCGATCTGCTCCCGCAGAGAAATCCCGCCATCCTCGCAGATATCATCAGCCGTCTGTGCTGACGCCGGAAGCTCCACATCGATCAGTCCCGCCAGTCCGGATCGGGCAACCAGCTGATAGATCTCAGCCTTCTGCATCTGCGAAAGCTGAAGCATCCCTTCCTGCTGCACACTTCTCATCGTAAAGATCAGAGGCTTGTCTGCCGCTATATATTCCAGATCATCTAAAATTTTCAGAAAGTCCAGGTAAAAATCTTTCTCCTGGAGAACTTCCTCCAGATCTGCGATTCCGGACAGATAGCTGTCTGCACGCCATTCGATCAAATCGCACGGAAGCAATGCCGCTCGTTCACACTCTGCGATGATCTCCTGTGGCTGCTGACTCATCAGCGAGACCGCCACCTTAGGCCGACCAGCCTGCAAGACAGTATTTTTTATTTTCAGAATCTCCATAATCCATCCTTTCCCTTCTTCTAAACACGGTATTTATTTTACCATCTTTCATTTGCTTTGAAAAGGGGAAGTGATGCCTTTACATAATAGCCTCTTTTCAAACCCCACTGTTTATTTTATACTATAGTATCAGTACAATCAGGAGGAAGCCATGAAAGCCATCATGCCCGTGCTGGATGACAGCCGAAAAAAGCCATATTACCTGCAGCTTTACGATTACATAAAGGAGGCTATTTTAAAAGGCGAGATCCGTGAAAACGAAAAACTGCCATCCCTTCGAAGCCTTTCCAGATCCACAGGGCTAAGCGTGACCACCGTGGAGCAGAGCTACAATCAGCTGCTGGTAGAAGGTTATGTGTACAGCAAAGCCCAGTCCGGATACTATGTTCGCGATGTGTTTTCTCATCTCAGCCATACACAGACACCTTCCGCCAGCGAACTGCTGGCACCACAGGGCACGGCAGAAAACACTTCCAGCCCCGGCGACGAGAGCCCTGTTTTCCACTGTGATCCAGACTGCTTCGATTTCAACAAGTGGAAAAAATGCATGAATAAGATCCTGACTGAATTTTCCACCTCCTTATTCTTTGAAAGTGATCCCCAAGGAGAGCCTGAACTTCGGGCAGAGATCTCCCGATATCTCTATATGTCACGCGGCGTTTCCTGCGATCCGGAGCAGATCATCATCGGTGCAGGCACCCAGCAGATCACCAATCATCTGGCAACTCTCCTTCGGAAACTTTCTATCGAACACGTTGCTCTGGAAGATCCGGGATATCTTCCGGTTCGCAGCATCTTCCGCGACCGTGGCTTCGCACTGACTCCTGTAGATGTTGCTGATGACGGTCTGATCATCGAAAAGCTTCCGACCAATATCCGCACCGCCGTCTACGTCAGTCCGTCTAATCACGTGCCGACCGGCGCCGTGATGCCCATTGGCCGCCGCTACGAGCTGATGGGGTGGGCGGCCAGCAACGACAGCTACATTATCGAAGACGACTACGACAGTGAACTGCGGTATTTCAGTAAACCGATCCCCGCACTCAAGAGTCTGGAAAACAGCAGCCGCGTCATATACCTCGGTTCTTTTTCCAGCACTTTGTTTGCCGCAGTAAAAATCAGTTATATGGTGCTCCCGGAGGAAATGGCCCGCCTCTTTTCTTCCATGGCTCAGGACTACTCCCAGACCTGTTCCAAGCTGGAGCAGCTGACCCTGGCCATGTTCATGGAAAGCGGCCACTACCAGACCCACATTAAAAAGCTGAGAAAACTGTATTCTCAGAAGCTTTCCGCCGTGACCGACACCTTTGCAGAAGAAGCGTCGGATTTCGTCACGGTAAAAAACACATCCTCGGGGATCAGCGTCATCCTCAATGTGAAATCCCGTAAAACCACGGAAGAATTAAAAAAGGATGCCGAACAACTCGGCATCCCTGCAGTCCCTCATCCTAAAGAAGGACTTCTCGCTCTGTATTATAATCAGATCCCGCTAGTGGAGATCCCTCGCCTCTTCCGAACTCTCATCGAAAAGTGGCGAAGCTGATGAAATATCAAATGCTTCTGCGTGCTCCGGAATATCCAGGCTTTCTGTCAATCCCGCTTCACCGACAGCCTCCATGTCCGCGAAGATCGCCGGCAGCACGCTTTGCAGCTTCCGGAGCATACGCCTTCTCCGCCACCATTCTGCTGCGATGAGAAGCCCGATGCTGGCCAGCGTGATCAAAAGACCTGCGATCAGTCCCGGCGGCCGGAAACTGAGTTCGATCTGATGTTCCCCGGCAGATAAACTGGTGGATATCCATGCTCCGCCTATCAGCTCGTTGATTTCGCGGGTGTGACCGTCTACTTTCAGCTTCCAACCCGCTTCATACGGCACCGACGTGACAAACACACCGTCTTCCTGTACATTGATGGTTCCTTTCAGACAGGAATCTCCATAGTCCGTCACATCCAGCATGCTGGCGGACAGCATCTTATAGGCATCCTGCCATACGGCCTCGTCCATGGTGCAGACATGGCTGACAACACTGCCACCCTTTCCTTCCTTGTATTCGATGGTCACGGTAAATTCCGTTCCGCTATCCATTTCGCCCAGATTGACTATAGAGCCGCAGTCGTTTCGGATCTCGATCTTGTCATCCTTTTTCTCCTGGCTGACGGTGATAGCATCCGCATCATCTGCTTCGATAAACAGGTACTGTTTTCCGGTCTGCTGTGCCTGATAGGTCAAGATGGTCTTGCTTTTTTTCGTTTCGTTTTTCAGGGTGCTGTCCCACATGCCGTCTCCTGTACTCGACAGCTCTATGTTCGCAGCAGATACATCGACTGGTTCGATTTCTGCAAACACACTTGTGTATTTGTTCTGAGTCACTGCACGCACGTAATCATCAAGCACCATGAAAGGATTTTCCTGCTCGTAGTTCCACGTCCTGATAGTGTCTGCCGTCATATATCCGATGGACAGGGGATATATGCTCTCATAGAGCCTGGAATTCCCCGATTTTGCGATCTGTTTAAAATCACTATCGTCGATCGGCAGGTTTTTTCCTATCAGGTAGCGGATGTTCAGCATCGCATTGGTTACCGGATCTGTCTGATTATAATTGAATCGATTCTTGTCCGGTGCTCCCTCCACACCGATGTGCTCCATCAAGGCAGTCGCATTGGCATTCAGAGAAGATGAAAACTGAGATATCCCTTTATAGTGGTACATGGCAGGGCAGTTTAAAATATAGTTGTCGTTCATTTCGGTGCGGCCGAATCGACCATCCGTGCCTTCCGTCTTCTTCGCCAGCTTCGCGATGTCCGCCTCATTAGCATAATAATTGCTGCGCTGCGTGGTCCCGACCTGATCGATGGAAGTGCAGGTGTTAGACGCCATCTCACATGTCAGTAAAATAACGGTCAGGATCAGCAGAAGATTCTTTGGCAGTCTTCCCTTCTTGTACAGGAGCAGGATCGCGACGTACAGCGCCAGCCACGCCAGACCGCTGTAGACAAACAGATCCAGATCTTTAATATGCTCCGTCAAAATCTTCTGCGCCAGCAAATAGTATCCCCCACCGGCTACCAGCAGGATCCAGAGATGATTGACCCTGAGCTCATCCACCCGCTGGAATACTTGATACGCCATTGCGATGAGCAGAAAACAGATCATAAAAGTATAGCGATACGGCAGCTGATTCGGGAAATGAAATCCATGCCAGATGAAATCCAGCTTATTGATGTTGAGGCTGAAGATCAGGAACACCAGAAAGGCTCCGTTAAATAATTTTTCCCGCAGTGGGATCGTTCTGCTGATCCAGTAAAACACCAGAAGGATCACTACGAACATACCGCAGTACAGATTCGGCAGCCCCTCACGATAGGTCAGCTCCGCATTGGGCAGCATCTGGTTCAAAATATCCAGAAGGTCATTATACAGTTCCGTTTTTTCCGGCATATCTGCTGAAATATAATATGTGGACTGCATGCTCATCCAGGTCGGAAGCAGCATGACAGCAGACATAAGCACTCCCAGCAGGGAATACCCGACAGCCCGGCCAGTCGTCTTAAAAAAATGTCCTGCACTCTCTCCCTGCACCTTGATGAAATACAGCACAGGATAATAAAACAGAATAAAAATACAGATCATGATAGCCATATAGTAGTTGATAAAAACCACCAGTGCCAGGCATACGGTATAAAACACGCCGCTGCGTCCGTCCAGGATCTTATGAAGTCCCAGTATGCAAAGTGGCAGCAGTGCCACTGCATCCATCCACATGATGCACCAGTAGTATGCCATCACATACGAGCACAGCGCATACAGAGTCGCGAATCCCACCAGGGAGATATCCGCACTGCGCTTGTCCTTTTCCCAGACGATCGCACGCAGATACACCGCCATCGTACTTCCGGCAAGTCCGATCTTCAAAAGCAGGATCAGCGTGACCCCTTCCATGAGGAATTTCTTCGGGAACAGAACCAGGATCAGATTCAGAGGACTGGCACCGTAATAGGCCAGCAGGCTCCAGAAATTGCTTCCTCCGGCACCGTTCCAGGTGTAAAACAGACTGCCGCCGCTCTGCAGCTTGGCCTGCAGTTCTCCCAGGAACGGGACATACTGATGATACATATCGATGACCGCGATCTGATTTTCCCCTGCCGGATAGATCCCCATCACCAGAAATGCCAGGAGCATTAAAATCACCGGCAGGCAGAACGCTGCCAGGATCAGTTTGTTTCGTTGTAAAATTTCCCTGCAGGATGTGCCGATCTTAATCGGCTTTTCTTTCCTTGTCTTCATCTATGTTGCTTTCCTTTTCGATGTAAATCGGTCTTCCTTTCGTCTCCATATACATTCTTCCGATGTATTCTGCGATCAGACTGAGTATGGCAATGATCAGCCCGCCAAAAAACAGTATCAGGCAAATGGTCGACGCGTATCCCGGTGTATCCTTGCCGACGATCACTGTCTTTAAAAATTCAATAATAAAGTAAACGGCGGAGCATAGGGTGGTCAATCCTCCCAGGACTCCTACAAATTTCAGCGGTGCTTCTGCGAAATCTATAAATCCATCCAGTGCGTATTTCATCAGTCCCCACATGGTCCATTTACTTTCTCCTGCGATCCGTCTCACGTTCTCGAATTCGATCCATTCCGTGCTGAATCCGACCCAGGCGAAGATTCCCTTGGAAAAGCGCTGATTCTCCGGCATACCCACGATGGCTTTCACCATCTTTCGGTTCATAAGCCGGAAATCCACCGCTCCGTCCACGATCTCGATGTCACTGTACCGGTTCATCAATTTATAAAACGCTCTCGCCAAAGCACTTCGGATCTTCGGTTCTCCCTTGCGGCTCACGCGCCGTGCAGCACAGCTGTCGCATCCAGTCTCTTCCACGATCCGGATCATTTCCGCCACAAGCTGCGGGGGATGCTGCAGATCTGCGTCCATGATCACTGCAAAGTCTCCGTCAGATGCCTGCAGTCCGGCATACATGGCGGCTTCCTTGCCGAAGTTTCTGCTGAAGGAAATGTAGGAAACCTGCGGGCATGCTCCGGGATTTCCGGGAGCCGGATCACCGGTTGCTCCGAGGATCGTGTCAGGACCCGGAGCATCGGACGTTCCGAGGATCGTGTCAGGGCCCGGAGCATCGGACGCTCCGAGGATCGTGTCAGGGTCCGGAGCATCAGACGCCTCGCCCTTTGCAGTCTCCTGCAAAGCCGCCAGCCGGCGGATCTTTTGCAGAGTTTCATCGCTGCTGCCGTCGTCTATGAAAATATAGCGGAATTCGTATCCCTCGATGGCAGAAAATGCCTCGCCGGATTCTTTCCAGAAACGATCCAGGCTGCTTTCCTCGTTGTAGCAGGGTACGATCACATCAATGTGTTTTATCATATCATTCATCCTTCTTGACATCCATGCCGTCAGTCTGGGTCATGGCGTCGTTTTTGTCTATAAAGGCGGCTTCCAGTTTCATCTCCGGATGCTCCTCCTGCAAAGTCTGGATCAGCGCCTGCGCCTTATCATGCCCCAGCATGAGACACACGGTAGAAAGTCCGTCACAGAAGCCTGAATTGCCCCGTGCCGCGCGAATCGTCACTGCTTCCAGATCTGTATCGACCGGATAGCCGGTGTGAGGATCCAGCACGTGATGATACAGCACACCGTCCTGTTCGAATTTCCGTTCATAGATACCGGAGGTCACAACCGTTGCGTCTTTGACCGAAACATAACCCATCATCTCGGTCCTATCGCTGTAGGGCCGCTCGATGGCGATGTTCCACGGAGTGTCCTTCGCCTTTTCTCCCAGTACGGCTACATTGCCGCCCAGGTTTATCACGGCTTTTTCTACGCCCTGGTTTTTCAGATAGTCACAGATGCGGTCTGCGATATAGCCCTTGGCCACGCCTCCCAGATCCAGCTGTGCCTGCGGATCCTTCATGCTTACGGCACTGTCATTGATATCGATCTGTTTGTAGTTTACGGTCTTGAGGGCTTCTGTGAGATCCGCCTGCTCCGGGACTTTCGGGTCGTCTCCGGTGAAGTTCCAGAGGGACGAGACTTTTCCTATGGTGATGTCGAACATGCCTCCGGAAAGATCCCCCATTTCGATTCCCAGTTCAATGACTTTTAAAGTGTCTTTTGAGACTTCCACAGGCTGCCCCTGAGCGTGGTTGATCTTGTAGACATCGCTGCCTTCGATGGTTTTGCTCATGAGGTTTTCATACTTGTCGATCTCCTCGAACGCGCCGTCCAGGATCTTACCTACCTCGCCGGTCTTCATGTCATAGATCTTGATATCGCAGGTGGTGTCCAGACAGAAGTCAGATTTGGAAACAGGGTCTTTTTCACCGCACCCGGTTTGTGTTATAATGATGAGTACTGTTATCAGTATTGCCGGCAGGAGTTTCACCCATGCGCCGGCTCGAGATGTTATATGCATATTTCTTATACCTCCGGAGGTGTTTTCATGATAAAAAAAGCGGATGTGATACTGGCTCTTGCCCTGATCGTCATCGGGCTGGCCATGTCCTGGTTTTTTTCCTTCGGTCAGACAGCGGGAAGCGAACTGGTCATTACCAGAGGCGGGAAGGTCTTCGGAACCTATTCCCTCGCAGAAGACCGCACGATCGAGGTGAAACAGGATTCTCACATAAATAAGATTACCATAAAGAACGGTCATGTTTCAATGAGTTTTTCTGATTGCCACGGACAGGATTGCGTCCAGCAGCATTCTATCTCCCGGACAGGAGAGAGCATCGTATGCCTGCCCAATAAAGTCATGCTGGAAATCCAGGGCGGCAAGTCGGAATATGACTCAATAGCACGATAGAAGGGGCATGTATGAAAAACAACCACACAAAACTGCAGCAGGTGCCGACAACTCAACACGACAGCCGCGCGCGGCGCACAGCCTTGACCGCACTCATGGTCTCACTGGCGCTGATTTTTTCATACATTGAATTTTTGATTCCTTTCACGCCGGCTATTCCCGGCATCAAGCTGGGGATCGCTAACCTGGTGATCATCGTGGCCCTGTATTATCTGGGGCCACGCTATGCACTGACGGTCAACATCGTGCGGGTCCTGATCGCCGGACTGCTTTTCAGCGGCGTTTTCGGAGCGGCTTACTCCATGGCGGGTGCGCTTCTCAGTTTCCTGGTCATGGTTCTGCTAAAAAAGACCGGCTTGTTCTCTATCACCGGCGTCTCCATCGCAGGCGGTGTCGCTCATAACCTGGGGCAGATCCTGGTGGCCTCCTTCCTGGTCTCCAATCTCAAGATGTTCGCCTACTTCCCGGTGCTTATCTTCTCCGGCGTCGCCAGCGGCGCAGCCATCGGCATTATCTCCTGGCTGATCCTGCAACT
>NZ_JACRWC010000078.1 GCF_014306095.1 Lentihominibacter faecis | reverse complement strand
GAGACAGTCGTAATGTCCGACGTCTTCTTTGCAGATCGTATAAGTGCCGCACGGTTTTTTATCGCACACGGCATGGATCGCTGCGATCGCTACTTCCAGCTGGCTGTCATCCGGTTCTTTCGTCGTGATCTTTTGCAGATACAATCCCGGTAGGCTCAGGATCTTTACCACGATGTTATCGCTTTTTCCGGCCCATTTGAGCAGTTCATAGGAAAGTCCTGCAATCACCGGAAGGAGCAGAAGTCTGGTGACGATCCGAAGCCACAGGGTCGGCCATCCCAGCAGAAAATGCAGTGCAAACGCGATGATAAACACGAACATCAAAAAGCTGGTCCCGCACCGCGGGTGTAGTGTAGGGAACTGCCGGCAGTTGGCCGGGGTCAGTTCCAGTCCGTTTTCAAAGCAATGGATCGTTTTGTGCTCCGCACCGTGGAACTGAAAGACCCGTTTGATTTCTCCCATAAAGGAAATCAGCCAGACATATGCTACGAAGAGCAAGATCCGAAATACGCCTTCTGCAAAGTTGAGCCAGAACACGCTGTCGGTAAACAGCTTCATCAGGTTCACCACGCCGGTCGGCAGGATGATAAATATTCCCACCGTAAAGACCAGTGCCAGGAACACCGAAAAATAGATCATCAGATTCCATGCGCCCTTGGCTCCGAATTTTTTATTGAGCCAGGCTTCGAAGCGGCTTTCTTCGTATTCTTCTTCGTCGCCGACCTCCAGCATTTCTGCTGAGTCCATGAGAGTTTTCGTACCGATCACCATAGAATCAATGAATGCCACCACTCCGCGCAAAAGAGGGATCTTCGTCCATTTGCCATAAACCTTGGTCAGAACGGTCTTGATCTGGATATCATCATTTGGCAGACGCACGGCGAGAGCTGTTTTTTTCTCGCCTTTCATCATGATGCCTTCCATAACAGCCTGTCCGCCCATCTTGGTCGGGCAGGCGTCTTTTAAGAAAATCTTGCTTAAATCCATACTGTGTTATCCTTCTAATCTGATCTTCTTGATCACTTCAATAAAGGTTTTGTTATCTCGTGTATGTGCCAGGTTGTCCAGGATCATTTCGGTGACTTCCTGGTTGTCCCGATTACCCAGCGCCCGTCTCATGCGCCAGATGGCTTCCATTTCTTCCTGGTTCATCAGCAGATCTTCTCGTCTCGTCCCTGATTTGTTGAGATCGATAGCCGGGAAAATACGCTTCTCTGAAAGCTTGCGATCCAGATGAAGTTCCATGTTTCCTGTCCCTTTGAATTCTTCAAAGATAAGATCGTCCATACGGCTTCCTGTTTCCACAAGTGCCGTCGCCAGAATCGTGATGCTGCCGCCCTCTTCCAGATTTCTGGCTGCACCGAAAAACTTCTTTGGCTTATACAAAGCTCCGGGATCGAAACCACCCGACAGGGTCTTGCCTGATGCCGGCACTACCAGGTTGTAGGCTCTCGCCAGTCTGGTGATACTGTCCAGCAGAACCACCACATCCTTGCCGTGCTCGGCCAGTCTCTGTGCTCTGGCCAGAACCATCTCCGCCACTTTAACGTGATGCTGCGGCATTTCGTCAAAGGTGGAATAGATCACTTCTCCACTCTTGAGGCTCCGCTTCATATCCGTAACTTCTTCCGGTCGCTCGTCTACCAGCAGCACGATCAGTTCCGTTTCCGGGTAATGTTTTTCGATGCTGTTTGCGATTTTTTTAAGAAGGACTGTTTTACCGGCTTTCGGCGGTGCAACTATGAGTCCTCTCTGTCCTTTTCCGATCGGTGCCACCAGGTCGATGAGGCGCAGGGAAAGGTCCCTGCCGTCCTCCAGAACCAGCCGTTCGTTCGGGAAGATCGGAGTCAGCGATTCGAAATCCGGTCTTTTGATAGCTGCTCCCGGCTCATCTCCATTGACGGATACTACGTACAGCAGTGCGCCGAAGCGGTTTCCGTCATTAGGATGTCTGCAAATTCCTTTGATTTTATCACCGGTCTTTAAATTGAAACGCCGGATCTGAGCCGGAGCCACATAAATATCTTTTTCGCTGGTCAGAAAGTTGTTAAATCTAAGGAATCCGAATCCGTCTTCTGCCAGTTCAAGAATGCCTTCCACTTCGAAACGGTCGTCGCGGCTTTCGCGGGTTTCACGAGGTTCATGGTGGTCACGGTTTTCACGTGGTTCCCGTGGTTCATGGTTGTCGCGGCTTTCACGTGGTTCCCGCGGTTCGTGGTTGCTGCCCGGCTGCGGATCCCGGCTATGAACAGACTTATCGTGATCGTCTTTGTTACTGTTTTCTTCTTTTGGATCTTCACGCATCAGATTTGCGATCAGATCAGCTTTTTTCATTTTCTCGTACCCCTGCAGTCCGAAAGTTTTCGCGATTTCACGCAATTCGACCACTTTCTTGGACTTCAGAGTTTTCTCGTCCAATGTTTTCCACATATTATGTGAATCCTTTCTGTTCGTTGGTGTGGGTTGTATTTTTAGAGTGTAAAAAAATCTTAGATCGGTCTTTCGGGAATCCAAATACCCTAATCTTCTATATAATATACACCTGTTTTGAAAAGTATACAAGACAGCGGAGAAAAATCAGCGAGAAAAAAGATTTCAGCCCGGATCCCCGGCAGTATGCCTAGAATCGAGCTGAAATCACATTCCTCACTATTTGTATAGCCTCAGCTATTGTTTCTTTCTTCGAGAGCCTGCTAAGACTACTCCAATGCCGGCAAGTGCGGCTGCTGCGATGGCGATCCAGAGGGCCGGTGCGAAATTATCGCCTGTGGCTGCTGCGTCGTCTGCGGTCTGCTGACTGCTGCTTTGTGCAGAGGACGTCGCGGCTGATGTTGTCTGCTGCGAAGAGTCCGTCGGCTGGCTCGGATCTGTCGGCTTGGATGGGTCTATCGGTGTCACAGGATCGCTTGGCTTGCTCGGATCCTCTTTCTCCACTTTGACAAGATAGATATTGACGGTATTATTATCCACTGTTACGTTATCGATCCCCTTCGTTGTATTCTCATCGTCAATACGATATTCCCCGTCATAGGCAGATCCCGTCTCATTATCCCCGCTGAGCACATTCTGGATGTTGGCAGAAAGCTGCTTCTTGCCGTCTTCATACTGATACAGATCCGCCACGATCTTGGCGCCCGGATTGACCATATGAGTTCTGGATTTGATCTTCTTGGTCACCGTTTCTCCATTCTCTTTATAAGAAACGTAGAAATTTACCATATACGGAATGGCGTCTCTTTCCTCTCTCTTCTTCCATACAGCACGCAAAGTCAGGATCTTCCGATCCTTGTCACGATCATAATACAGGCAGTCCTGCACCGCGGCGATAGAAGCACCGCTGCATTGCAGCGACTCACCTTCGGCATAGGTCAAAGGGTTGCCGTCTGCCAATGTCTTGACAGTTTCGGTCGGATATCCCGTTCCGTCATCTCGTGTTTCCGCAGTCAGAACTTCCCAGTGATCGAATATGAAGCTGCCGGTTTTGTCCACCGGCTGCTGGTTGGAAATCAAAACTTTCTGGTGATTTTCACAGTTGTATCCGTTTTCCCCGCCATTCTGATAGGCCGGCATATCCTCGATATCTGTGAGGTTCGGCGAGATCTGCACGCCATCCTGCGTGCGCCCAGCTCCCGATACATAGTTGATGCCGTATTTGATCGGGGACGCCTGGATATTGACCAGCACAACGCCCTGTGCAGGAGCGGCATTCATATACTTCTGCAAAGCCTCTGTCCCACAGAAATAGTAATAACCGTCGCTGCTGGCCTGCCAGTTCTCGTAGGAGACGCCTTTAAAACCGGTCTCGGTTTTGATCAGGTATTGTACGAAAGCATCCTCTCCTGTTTTAAGATCATCATCTTCCTGAAGCTTCGTGCCGTCTTTTTTCGTGTAGGATATATGAGGCATCTGATAGCCGTCCGCTTTCTTAAAGCGTATGGGATCAGAGTAGCTCCCGCCTGATACCCTTTCAACAAGCGAGCCTGGCTTTAAAGCGATCCAGCTTCCCTGCCCGTCTCTGGTCTGATACTCCGGATCGCTTACACCATTCAGGTGCTTGAATACCAGCTCCTTGTGATAATGACCGACCAGGTTGCCTGCGCTGACAGTCAGGTTTTCATAGCAGTTCTCCACATCCATACGATATCTTCGGGTAGCCGAGCTTCCATTATCACCTCGGTTGGAAGTCACACTGATCGTGATTTTCGTCCCCGTGGAAAGTGTTGTTGTTTCTGTTACTGTTTTATCGCTTTTGACATCTACCATCGGCACCGTTACCGGCTCTCCGTTGATCTGCAGCTGATCCAGTTCCCAAGTAACCTGATGCGCCGTCCAGCCCCCAAAGTCCCAGGAGAAGCTGTGGTCCTGGGCAGAAAAGGTCTTTCGGCACAGATCCGGTCTAATGTTTCCAAATGCCTCTTTATTATTATCATCATAAACGACCATTCTTGTATTCGCATACACGGTCTGCGCCCATTCCGATGCATCAAAGGTAAACTGATCGATCTTCTCATACTGCAGTGTCACCACATCATCGCCTGTAATATTATCAAGTGAAATGAAATCTGAAAGTTTTGTAGTATCCGGGCTTCCTTTCGCCAGGAAAATACTATTCTTATTTCGCTGATACGACATCATTTCACCCAGCTTAGAAGTATAGCGATCTTTTCCGTCGCTTTTTTTCGTGACAGTCACGGTCGCCTTATATCCTCGCGGGATCGTCACCGTATCGCTGTAACTATGGCCGTCGGCCACTTCCAGCGGGCGGTCGGCTCCAAAGACCTGATCCAGGCTCCAGCCGTCCGGACCTTCACTCGTCACATTGCCATCAGAATCCTTAAACTGGTATTCTACAGTATGATCTTTGCCGTGGGTGTATTCCAGCGTGATTTTATCACCATTTTTTAAAACCGCATATGCCGTCTTGTTTGTAACGTTTTTATCGGTGGTATAGTAGATATACTCCTGCTCAGTGCCGTCATCTTCAAGGATCGTAAGCGTTCCCACGAAGTAAACGGCAGTATTTCCGATATGAGCACGGCTGAAGGTGTGTCTCACATCTGAGTTATTTTTCAAGGTCAGCGGCACATTGTTGCGCAGTTTACCACCTTTGATCGAAGAAATGGAAGCTGTCTGCAGATCTGTACAGGCCGAACCGTCCGCATGATGATTAACGCAAACGAACTCAAAATACTTTGCAGGGATCGCTGCATCTTCCGTTTCTACATTGTGCGGTGCACTTCGCAGATCCTGCTGCGTTACATATCCTTTTTCTAAATGCTGCTCAAGTGTTGATGAACCTGTCGCTTCTGCCGCCCATACGGCTGTACCGCTTCCCAGCGCGAGAAAAAGCATCAGGATCGCCAAACTCAAAGCCATCCCTTTTCTTATTCCTTGAAGTTTCATTTTGCTCCGTTATCCTTCCATACATTTTATCTGTACCCCCCCTTAGCGAGAGGCGCAATCCTTTTTTATCACAATTAGACGCCTCTGTCAATTATTTTTAGACGATTTTAGACTATTTTTGTCTCGTATGGCTTGCTTCGTCAATTCTGCCTTCATTACTCCACACAATATTATGGTCTGCAAATATTAATTTAACTGTTGATCATGTTAACGTAACAGTTTTCCCATCACAATACGTATTGCGACTCGGAGATTTGCCAACGCTTACTCCTGTTGCGTAGTATGGTGCTACCGCTTTCGCCTTACTCTCGCTGCTCTGTGGCTTCTGCCAAAAATTACGGTAGTGGTTGACATAATTTTTGCTAAATCTTCGTTTGCCGGGAAATTCAATGTAAATCGAGAATCCAAGTGGCAGTTACATAGCGACTATATACTCCAATTCTTTACTTTATCGTTTTTTCTAAGGATTTAGAGAAAATTGCACGGTACAAACCTTTTACTCTCCAAGCGATCGCCGTAATATTCTCGTTTTGTACCAAATTTCTTCTCATACGAAGAATCCTGGATATCCTCTCAAGGTGCTACCATTTTAAATTCTCGAAAACACACCGAAAAAGATTGATTCGAAGATTTTGGGTCAGCTGTAAAACTGCAGGCGGCTACGGATCGAGTCTCCTGGTGTAAAACACATTGCTTCTTTATCGATATGGCCTGGGGATGCTGGCGGAGCGATTTCCGCAGGAGCCACAGCAGGAAGCAGCGAAAAGAGCAAGGCGAGCGGACAAACGGCAGCAATGTTTGAGTGCCGGAGACGCGAGTTTTGCTGCCGTTCCGCGAGCTGCGAGTAAGCGCCCTTCCCTGTCGGTGACGAGGACTTTGCGAAGCTAGCATCCACAAGCCAAACAAAAGAAAGCATTCCGATACAGTCTGCGGCTCAGAATCGCCGAAATATGGATGAAAGTTTACCAAAATTTAGGCGGATTTTCATCCCTAACTGCCAGCACCGCCAGTTTAAAGATGAAGCCCCTTAAAACACCAGCCCATTTTACCCGGTTTCATCTTTATTTCCGGAATTAAGCCCTTTAAGGATGAACGCATCCCCTCAGATCAAGAAAATGAGTGCCTCAACTAGCCTCAGACACCCAACATCCACAGCCCGTACCAAAAAGAAAAAGACCGAGCCCCGGTTCCCTGAGGTTCGATCTTTACCATTCTTCTTAATCAAGATTTTTAATACTCGAAAAATCCTTCTCCGGTCTTTCTCCCAAGCTTGCCGTCGCGGACCATCTTGCGGAGATATACGTGCGGACGGTACTTGTCTTCGCCGTATTCCCGGTGAAGGGTTTCCATGATGGCGAGGCACACATCCAGTCCGATCAGATCGCCCAGCGCCAAAGGCCCCATCGGAAAGTTTGCTCCCAGCTTCATAGCCTTATCGATATCTTCCGCCTCTGCCACGCCGTCTGCCAGGATGCCGACGGCCTCATTGATCATCGGGATGAGGATCCGGTTTACTACGAATCCCGGAGCTTCCTCCACTTTAACAGGGCTTTTACCCAGGGATCCTGCCAGTTCCATAATGGCCTCAGTCGTTTTCTCGGAAGTGGATAATCCGCGGATGACTTCCACCAGCTTCATAGCCGGCACCGGATTAAAGAAATGCATGCCGATGACTTTTTCCGGCCGACCGGTCACAGCTGCAATCTCCGTGATGGAAAGCGCCGACGTGTTGGTCGCCAGGATAGCATCCGGATGGCAGACTTCATCCAGCTGACGGAACATGGCTTTCTTTGCCTCCACATTTTCCGTTGCTGCCTCTACAACAATCTCCGCATCGTGAAGATCCCCCATGTCGGTGCTGCCTTTGATGCGTCCCAGCGCTGCCGTCTTGTCCTCTTCACTCATCCGCCCTTTCTTGACAGCCTTTTCCAGTACACCTGAGATTTTTTCAAGGCCCCGGTCGACAAACTCCTGCTTCTGTTCAATAAACGTTACTTCATACCCGCTCTGTGCCATTACCTGGATGATCCCAGCACCCATTGTTCCTGCACCAAGCACACCTGTCTTTTTCATAGCCTGCGTTTCCTTTCTTTCCAGCATCCCGCAACCTTGCGGATACCATTACATGATCACCAGTTGGATAATATGGATCAGCAGCGGCACCGTCCCGATGGACGCCACCGTGCTTAAAAACAAAATCTTACTTGCAACACCTGCATCCAGTCCTTCCTGCTCCGCCAGCATAGAAACTGTCGCCGCTGTCGGAAAACTGATCCCCAGCACCAGGATCGACCTAATCAACGGATCGATAGGCAGGAATGCCACCGCCGCTAGCGTCAAAAGCGGCAGGAGCAGCAGCTTGACGGCACTTCCCTCAATGGTCACGACACTACGGATGATATCTCTGAATTTATAGTTGGTCAGCGTCGATCCAATGAAAATCATGGCCATCGGCGTGGATACGTTGCCTATATATAAAAGATACTCGTCCAGTACTCCCGGCACACCATTTCCCAGCATACTGAATGCGAATCCGATAAACAGCGCCAGGATGTTAGGATTCAGCAGCAGCTTGACCACCGCCGTAATAAAACGTTTCGGCGTCATCGGCGGATGATCGTCCGTCTTCATATCCCGCAGCAGCTTGACCCCGTAAGTAAAAATAAAAAAGTTCATGGCCGCATTGTGAGCCAGCATCAACAGCAGCCCGCTGTCCCCAAAGAAGATCAGAGCCACCGGAAATCCCATAAAGCCATTGTTGGGCATGGACATGGCAAACTCTGCGATACCCGAAACATTCTTCGGATATTTCCGCAGGCGGGCGTAGCCTTTGCAGAAAAAACCGTAAAGGTAAAAAACCACCAGGCTCAGCACGAAAGTGAGCCCGAAATCCGCCAGGACATCCGCCGTCAGATCCAGCTCGCCAATGTTGTGGACGATCAGGCATGGATACGCAAAATAGACCACAAGCTTGTTGATGCTGTGATCCATTTTGTCATCGATAAAATTGATTTTTCGCAGAAACCATCCCGTGAACAGGATCGCGAAAAGCACAAAATATCTACCGTACATCGATACACTCCTGCGATCTAACTGTAATACAGATTGTTGGTAATATATTCTGGATCGCTGGTCACATCGATGCCCAGCGCCTTTAACGTACTTTCATCCTTGTCGCTAAGGATAGCCGTGCAGTGTGCATGGCAGGACTTCAGCTGTGGAGCCTTGGCCAGCGCTCTTGCCGCAGACGGGTTGGTCACGGCAGAAATAGTCAGTGCTGTCAGGATCTCTTCACAGTTGAGACTCGTCTTTTCGGCGCCCAGCACATCCACCTTAAGATCCTGGATACTCTTTAAGATGCCCGGCGAGATCAGATACAGGTCATCCGCCATTCCGCTCAGGTATTTGATGGCATTAAGGACGGCGGCGGCTGCAGCGACCATACGGCGAGAACTTCTTCCCGTGATGATCTTGCCGTCCGGCAGTTCCAGTGCCATAACGACCACGTTAGCGTATCTCTCATCACACGCCTTTTTCTGCTCCGCATATTCTCTTGCCGGGAGCACCACTCTGCGATCTTCCTCGCAAAGGGACATGTCGTCCATCAGCAGCTTAGCGCGTTCCACCGTCTCCCCGCTTATTTTTCCCTTTTTGTAATCGCACTGTGCGATCATATACCGGCGGATAATCTCCTGGTCAGCCGCTTCACGCACCACTTCATCATTGGTGATGCAAAAGCCTGCCCTGTTGACGCCCATATCCGTCGGCGATTTGTATTCTGATTCTTCCCCTGTGATCTTCTCGATGATCCGCTTCACTACCGGGAATACCTCGAGATCACGGTTGTAGTTGACCGCTTTCTCCCCGTAAGCTTCCAGATGGAAAGAGTCGATCATATTGACGTCCTTCAGATCTGCAGTCGCCGCTTCATACGCCACATTTACAGGGTGCTTGAGCGGGATATTCCAGATCGGGAACGTTTCGAATTTAGCGTAACGGACTTTGCGTCCCCGCTTGTTTTCATGATACAGCTGAGAAAGACAGGTAGCCAGCTTGCCGCTGCCGCCCCCCGGTCCCGTTACGACCACCAGCGGCCGCTCCACTTCGATATACGGATTGGCGCCGTAGCCTTCGTCGCTTACGATGGTGTCGACGTCAGTGGGATATCCTTTGGTGAACCGATGCTTATAGGTCCGGATCCCGCGGCGTTCCAGCTTGTTTATAAACTTGTCCACCGCCGGAGAGTTGTCCTCATAGCGCGTCACCACCACGCTGTTGACTACCAGATCGTGCTTGCGGAAAATATCCATCAGCCGCAGCACTTCCAGGTCATAGGTAATGCCGAAATCCTGTCTCGTCTTGTTGGTCATGATATCCCCGGAATAAATACAGATAATGATCTCCGCCTTGTCCTTCATCTTCTGCAAAAGCTTGATCTTGGCGTTTTCATCAAACCCCGGCAGCACGCGCATGGCATGTTTGTCCTGCACCAGTTTGCCTCCGAATTCCAGATACAGTCTCTCGCTGTTTCCACAATTGATCCGCTGCAGGATATACTTTGACTGCTCCTCGATATACTGTTCCGCACTAAACCCTATTTCCGTCATCTTTTCCTCCAAACTCTTCTCTATCTACTATAAATATGCGATTGCCATTGTCAATGTCGTTACGACCATCACCACAACGATGGCGATAGTGATCACTTTGATCGTTTTTTTACTCATCATAATTTTTCACCTTCTTTACTACATCAGTGTTATGCTCAGCTGGTTGTGACCCTCCATCAGTCCCTTCAGACTGATGCTGTAATCAATATCCAGGTTTCCGCCGCCCTCGGTCAGATTGTTTTCCAGCCTGTTTGTCAGCACTTCAAGCTCGATCGCTCCAAACGGCGTATCATAAAGGCCGGAATACCGTCTTCCCCGCTCGAAACGTATCTCGTTCCCGATACCTGCGCCTTCCCCGTACCGTTTCATCTGCACCTCATCCGGCTTGCACTTGAGCCTCGTCCGGCAGCCGGGGATCCCAGAAAGCTCCGTTTCCTCATAGATCAGATACACCGCCTCGCCTCGCTTGTAAAGCTTGGCTTCCGTGACGAATTCCATGATATCCTCTTCACCCTGCTCGTTGACCTGATTCGTCGTGATCTTTACCATTACCTCTTTCATTTCATTCACCTCTATCCCATGCGATCCAGTATCTCTACCAGTTCATCCTTGTTGAAATGATATTTTTTACAGCAGAACTGACACTGCAGTTCCGCCTCTCCATCTTCCTCGATGATCTCCGTCAGATCCCTGCGGCCAATGGTCAAAAGCGCACTTTCGATCCTCTCCCGGCTGCAGTCGCATTCCCAGCGGATCTCTCTTTCTGCCAGGATCTCCGGCTGATATTCCTCCGGAACATCCTTGAAGATTTCCTGCAAAAGTGCTGCAAGGCGTTCGCTTGCTTCCTGGTTTTCTGCATCTGCCTGCAAAGTCTCCCCGGCAGGCTGTCCGCTATCGTCTGCCGAAGCCGCTTCAGCCAGCCGGTCGATTTCCGGATCGAAAGCTCCGGAAAGACCGCTGATCAGCGTCGTCAGCGGCGGCATAGCACCTATCATTTTTTCCAGAGCATCGACAGCCCCTTCCTGTGCATCCGGCAGCATCTGAATGATCATTCCGCCGGCAGCACCGATGCTCAGATCACGTTCCACCTTCACGCCCAGCGCAACGGAGGAATTCTGCTGTTCCGAAATATAAAAATACGCGGTCAGATCGTCTGCGATCTCGCCGTCCACCAGAGCGATAGTCCCTGTGTACGGTTCTTTCAGCCCCAGATCCTTGACGACTGTCAGATCTCCGACTCCCAGCGAACCGCCCACGTCCAGCTTGCCCTGGTCGTTTAAGGGCAGATCCACATATGGATTGGATATGTAGCCTTTCACTCTGCCATCGCCGTATGCAGTTGCCAGGATCTGTCTTGCCGGTCCGTCTCCTTTGAAGTGAAGGGTCAGCTTGTTGTCATCATCCTTGAGCATGATGCCCATCAGCCCTGCGGCTGTCAGCACCCGTCCAAGACCTGCTGATGCCAGCGGCGTGGTGTCGTGGATCTTCGCAGCCTCCTGCACCAGATCAGTGGAAATGGTCAGATACACACGAAACGATTTACTTCTATCTATTGCTATTAATGCTTTATTCATGATCTTACTCTTCCTTTATGTTATATACGTATTAGATTTTATCATATTATGTGTAAAATGTTTAACCTTTTCTTCAGATATTCACATATTTTCAACACGAAAATATCATATTCAATTTGTATATTTAGGATGAAGATTTGGAAAATTTAACATTTCAGAGAAATCAATGTCAAAAAGAGGAAACTGACGGAACAGAAAGAAGGTATAGATATGGATGAAAAGAAAACAGATCCTTCCGGATACGAACCGAACTTCGTCATGCACGACGCAGCGGAATCAGAGGCTGCTGAAAACCAGCCCGACATGGCTGAAAACCAGTCCGACATGCCGGAAGATCCTGCAAAGGCGGCTGCGCCGCCGGGCGATCAGGAGGATTTCGCACAGGAAGCGGCTCCTGGCGCATCAAATGATTTTGAGAAAAAAGGAGCATTCCGCGATCCGCGGGAGGCTTTTCGCAACACAGAACCCGGCACGAGCTCTTATCAGTATAATGAGCACAATCGTCCCGGTTCGGTAAAAGACAACTTTGGAGGTTCTCCTTACACTGGATATGTAGACGAAAATGGTAATATGCATTACAGCAACTACGGTCGTCAGCACCAGAATCCCGGACAGAACGATCACGCCGGGCAGTCCGGTCAGCGCTATTACGGACAGCAGCCAGGCGGACACGGTTTTGCAGGGCAGCAGTCAGGCGGCGAAGCCTGCACCAGTTCCTGGAGCAGCAGCGACGGCGTGACCAGGACTCACCGGGCCAAAGGCGTGAAAAAACCTAAAAAACCTCGCCAGCCAGGCAGACCGGTTTCCCTGACCCGCAAGTCTCTGGCACTGCTGATCGCATTATGTGTAGTGGTATCTGCATTGTTTGGATTTGGCGGATCTTATCTCGCCAATGCTCTTAACGGAGGACACAGCGGTTCCAGTAAAACCGCCAGCGTATCCAAGAACGGCTATAAACTGGAAGATGCTACCGGCAGCAAAATGACGGTGCAGGAAGTCACCAATAAAACCAAGGACAGCGTGGTGGAAATCAAGACCGAGAGCGTTTCCGCCGATGCCTGGATGCAGCAGTACGTTACAGAAGGTGCCGGAAGCGGTGTGGTCATGACGGCAGACGGCTACATCATGACAAACAACCACGTTATAGACGGAGCCAGCAAAATCACCGTTACGACTTCGGATGACAAGGAATACGAAGCCAAGCTGGTGGGCACAGACAGCATCACCGATATCGCAGTTTTAAAAATCAGCGCCAAGAATCTGACACCTGCAACTTATGGAAACAGTGATCAGCTGGCAGTCGGCGATATGGCGGTTGCCATCGGAAATCCGCTTGGAGAACTTGGCGGAACGGTAAGCGCCGGCATCATCAGTGCACTGGACAGAGAACTTGCCATCGACGGTAAGACCATGACGCTTCTGCAAACAGATGCCTCCATCAACCCAGGAAACTCGGGCGGCGGCCTGTTTAACGGCGACGGGCAGCTGATCGGCATCGTCGTTGCAAAATCCTCCGGATCCAACGTAGAAGGTCTGGGGTTTGCGATCCCGATCAACAAAGCAGCTGATGTGGCACAGCAGCTTATGGATAAAGGATATGTCAGTGATCAGCCATCCACCGGCATGAGCTATGCGGAATCCAGTCAGGGAAACGGGGCAGCTCAATTCTTCGGCAATAGTCAGGATTCTCAGTCCCAGAGCTCTTCCGCAGCGGTTTACATCCAGGAAGTAACTGGAACCAATGCGAAAAAAGCCGGATTCCAGTCTGGCGACCTGGTATATGCCGTAGACGGAACCAGGATCACTTCCTTCAATACGCTGTCTTCCATCGTCACCTCCCACAAAGTAGGTGACAAGCTGACCTACACGATAGTACGCGGTAATCAGACCAAGGAAATCAAGCTGACGCTGGAAGAAAAGAAGGCGAGCAATTAAATCCCCAGATACAGCCGCAGCAGACCGAGGATCAGCAGGTGCGCCGGATAAAAGCAGTAGTTGATGATTTTATACTGCCTGCCCCGCTTGCCATTGTATGTAAGAGTCAGCGCGAATCCCAGCAGCGCCCACGGCTCCTTGTACATGGAAAGAAAGCTGAACGGGATCGACAGAATGTATCGCTGGTGAAAAATGTACATGAAATAGCCGATCAGGATGGCGTGATGCTCGTAATCCAGCCCCAGATTCATGGCTGCAAAGCACATCACCGCCACGATCACAACGGATGCCAGATACCACAGCAGCTTCGGAAGACGATCCATTTTTTCTCGTAATGTGTCGATGCTCCAGATGGTGATCAGCACCGCTGCCAGCGTGAACATGATGTTGTTCCAGTTGGGTTCAAAGACCTGACTTGTTGTAAACAGGTCAAAGGGCACTTCGGAAATCACACCGAATCCTAGTAAATACAACAGGTATTTCCATCTGCTGCGGGTCTTGAAGTACCCTTCCACCAGAAGGAACATGAATAACGGGAAAGCGATCCGCCCCAGGATGTCAAAGAGATCGCTGATGATTTGTAATCCTGCACTTCCATCCAGGTTGGGATAGATCAGTGCTTTGTTCGCATGATCGATCAGCATGGATATAAATGCGAGGTATTTCAATTGTGCGCCGGAAAAGATCCTGATCTTTTCCGGCCAGTTTTTTATCTGCACGCTTTTCTGCGGATTTTTCTCAAGCTTGTTCTGCATCATACCGGTTCTCCTTCATCTATACTGGACTTATTCGTTCCACAATTATACTCGATTTCACCCGGAGAAAAAAGTATGAAATCCTTAAAAATAGTTTAAGATTTTAAATCATTTCCGGTATCCAGGGATCAAGTCGGAGACGAAGCATAAGAAACGATCCAGAAAGCGTAAAGTGAAGGACAAATACCCGAATCTGGTACCTCTACTTTGAAGTGACTTTCTACTTCGATGTGTTTACCAAATAAATCCTGAGCTAGCGGGCAGCTGACCGAAGAGGACATCGATTTCAAACTTAATGAGTGTAAAAGCCGGGAAGAATTCATCGACATGATCGAGCGCTATGTGAAGTTTTACAACAGACAGCGGCCCGGCTATGCCCTTGGGTATGATACACCGGATAACTATTACCGCCGCTACCAACGGGGAGAACTGGAGAAAAAAGACATCTTTTCCAGGAGAACTCTGACAGAGGAGCCGAAGTTCATCCGAAGCCGAAGAATGAAGGACAAAGGAAACGAGTAATTGGAAGGGCTGCATCCATCGTGTCCACTTCCGTAAATGAAAAAACACAGAAAATGCTTCCTGTGTCTACAAACGAAAAAGCTATATCACAAAAAACATTTTTTGTATCCACCAGACTTGACAAGTACAACTGGCTTTTGAAATGTCATAAATTTGCGCCCTGGATTGCATTGAAAAGTCATGAAAAACACCGCATAATTATATTGAAATGTCATAAAATATAGCCTATAAT
>NZ_JACRWC010000059.1 GCF_014306095.1 Lentihominibacter faecis | reverse complement strand
TTTTGATTTTTGTTACATTTAGATGGCGTAATATTACATAACAATAATGTTACAGAGGGGGATGTGTTATAATTATTCAATTCTAAGAGAAACTGCGGGAACCGATACAGGAAAAGAGGAGGAAGTTATGATTCATCAAAAAAGAAAGCTGGGGTACTGTCTTTCAGTCATGCTGATATTGTCAATGATTTTGACTTCGGTTGCTGTGTATGGGCAGGAAACTTCAGATACGGAACAGGCAAGCAATCAGCAAGTGAAGCAGGAAATGGCTGATAGTTCGCTTGTAAAAGCGAGCAATACAAAAGTGAGCGTAAATAAAAGCTATTACAAACAGACTATGTATGGGAATACAAAAACATATTTCACATTTACTATTGGGTCTGGTGGATCTGTACAGCCTTCGATATGGATTTTGAAAGACTATGCATACGCCTATGGGTGGGAACCTTCTTTTGAATTCCGGATTGTCAATGCATCGAATCATAATACTCGCTATATGGCGGGCACGGCACGTGTTGAAGAAAAAATGATAGGGGATAACAACGGATTAGAATATATGCGTATCACCTTGGGTAAAACACGTTTGCCCGCAGGAACTTATGCGTTGGAAGCTGAAAGCTATAAAATGAAAAATCATAATGTACCAATCAGTTTTAACATCAAATATGTCAATGAAAGTGGTTTGTCAAGCGTAGAGAGTGAGTTTAACAACACTAGAAACACTGCTGATGTGATTTCGAGGAATAAGACCTATCAGGGAAACAGCAATTATAAGGATTATGACTATTATAAAGTATCGATACCGTCCACCAGAGATACGACGATTACGTTAAAAACCCATTATGACTGGATCGAAGAATCAGGAGCCGGAGATGAAAATAAACGAGCAAGAAATAACAGCATAGAACTTCTTGATGCTAATGGAAACGTTATTATATCGGATTTTGGTTATTTATGGGATAGTAATTCACCGACGATAGACAGCAATGGTGTGAGATGGGCCGTTGTAAGCCAGACGAAAAGGCTGGCGGCCGGTACATATTACGTTCGAATCCAGGGTGATGAATCATATATATACGACCATTATGAGAATGGATATTCACAGAAATACGAAAGTACGAGAGACTATTATTTCTCCGTTACCGATGATTCGGCGTTTACAAGAATCGCAGGAGCTGATCGGTATGAGACAGCATTGCAGATTGCCGATGTATTAAAAAGAAAAATTGGATCGGGAGGAAAGTTCCAGAATGTTGTTGTGGCCTGTGGCGAGAATTATCCGGATGCACTGGCAGGCAGTTATCTGGCCAAGAAAAAGAATGCACCGGTACTGTTGGTGCCGAATGGCGGATCCAGGGAGGATCAGATCGCATCATATATTCAGGCTAATATCAGCTCATCCGGCACTGTCTATATCCTGGGAGATGAAGGCGTTGTTTCAAAACGTTTTTACAATAAAGTTGCAGGATTCCAAGGCAGTAGCAGGGTAAAACGCCTGGGTGGGATCGATCGATATGACACGAACGATAAAATTTTAAGAGAGGCTGGAATAACTTCATCTGATCGAGATATGATGGTTTGTACAGGCAATGGATATGCAGACAGCCTTGCAGCTTCGGCGCTGGGCAAGCCGATCCTTTTGGTCGATCGCGATTTAACCACAGCACAGCGACAGTATTTGTCTAATGGGAGCATTAAAAATATTTATCTGGTTGGAGGCGACGACGTGATTTCAAATTCGACAATGAATGCTATTAAAAACTGTAATTACAGTGCATCGGTCAGCAGGCTCGAAGGCAGTACCCGGTATGGGACATCCGTAGCAGTCGCCAGGAAATTTTTCTCAGGTAAAAGCAGTAATGTCGTAGTGGCTTATGGAGAAAATTTCCCGGATGGACTGGCTGGCGGACCGCTGGCAATGGCAACCGGCAATCCGCTTTTACTGGGGTGTAATACCAGCAGTGCTATGTCTCCGGTAATAAATTTTGCTACAAGTCAGGGAACCAGTGGCGGCTATGTCCTCGGAGGTGCGAGACTTGTGGACTCGTCGATGCTGAATCGGATGATAGGAAGGTAAGAATAAAATTTTGGCTATTTGGAGTACAGAAGAAAGCGAGAAGCGTATGAAGAATATACAAACAGTTATGTCGGTTATAATTATATTGTGTTTTGTAGTGATAGCAGTCCCTTGCATTACAGTAGAAGCTAGTGCAACAGCTCAAAAAGGTACAGCAGATGCATTAATCGAAGAAGCCATGAGATATCAGGGACTTAATTTGCCCCAAACTATACAGAAGATGAAAAAGAATCATAATGGGAAAATTTATGAAGACGATTATGATTCTGCTTGGTGTGCTTGGTTTGTATCTAATTGTGCGAATTATACGGGATGCAGTAATATAAATCAAGCAGTTACAACAGGTGACATATCAAAATATACTGTAAATAATAAAGGTGGTAAAATCACTTTTGTGGATAAAGATTTTTATAACCGTAGCAAGCATATTTATAGTTCAGATAGAAGAAGTTATGATAAACATTATAAACCTAAGAAGGGTGACATTATTTTTTTTCATGATGGCGATAGCTCAGTATGGCCATCACATGTAGGTATTGTAACCGGATCAAAATATGTTAATGGAAGTCTAAGGGTTAGTACGATAGAAGGAAATACAAGCAATAGTATTGTATATTATTATGCCAACAGAGGGGATACAGCAGATTCGTATAAGGTGGCATATGTAACGCCTAAATATGCGGATGATTGTGTCCATAAAATTACGGACACGAAAACAGGAAAGTGTTCAAAATGTGGGATGGAGTATATCAACTATGACAAACCAGATGTATCCAAAGCTACATCATATGCCAATAAATATTTTTATAAAATAAAGGCAGAAACTTATCTGAAAAAGTATCCATCGACAAATGCACAGAATAAGAGTAGCGCTAAACTGCCTGCAGGTAAGCATATCAATGTAATTGGTACATTGAGAAATAACAGTTGGTACAAAATCAAATATGGTGGATCGTCAAAATATATCGGGTATGTTCCGGCTAGTGCAATACAGAAATATACACCTGGAAATGATTCTACGATTAAATTCGGGGATGTTAAAGATAATTATACGGTTGTTCATGGCAGCAATCCGGGGATGGATACGACTGTAAGTTCTAATTATCCGATTCGGAATATTACTGTTCAGATCGGAACCAAGAAATATACTCAGACATTTAAATCTTTGTATTTAAGTAAGAACCTTAATTTAAAGAAAAATACTGGAATTAATTTCGCGAAGTTGTCATCAGGTACATATAATTATAAATTTACTGCAACTGATATTTCGGGGAAAGCTGTGACTGCTACAGGCAAATTCCTTGTATATGATAAGGATGTTAAAAAACCGACGATTGATGTCAAGAATACAAATGAGGGTAAGATTGTAACAATAAAGCATAATGTGACTGATGGAATCCTACACTATTCTGTAAATGGAAAATCTGCTTCGAACACATCGAATAAGAATGTTCCGATTACGATTAGTAAGGCGGGAACTTACGAATACAAAGCATTTGTTACAACAAAAGATAAAAAGCGCAGCTATAATACGAAGACAAAAGTTACTGTGAGCCAGGTGATGCCACCGACCATTGATGTGGAACAGACGGGGAAAAATGGTCAGGCAACGATTAAGGCGGCGAAGAGCGGATCGTCCATTAAATATAAAATAAATGAGGGATCCTATAAAGTGTATACAGGAAAAGCACTTACTATCAGTGATGGAGATACAATCAGTGCATATGCATATCAAAGCGGATATATCAGAAGCGATGTGCAGTCATTCACCGCAGAATTTGCAGAGCCGGCAGCCCCGGTGGTGACTCTTTCCAATGCTGATGGAAAGATTGCCGCAGGAAAGACGGCAACAGCAGTATGGAAGAAAGACAAGCGTGCCAGCAGTTACACAGCAAGACTGTACCGCAGCTCGGATAATTCCCTAGTAGAAGAAAAGGAAACGAAGGAATGCACAGAAAGCTTTACCATCAAGGATGCTGGTGAATATTACATCCAGGTAACGGCATCCAATGAGCTGGGGGACAGTGAGCCGAGTGAATTAGTATCGGTGGAAGCAGTGGCTCCATTGACTGTGACTTTTAAAAACGGATCAGAAGAAAACTCGGAGATACTGACGCAGGTAAATGCCGAATATGGGAGTGTTTTGAACGAGGTGACATCTCCATCGAAGAAAGGATATAACTTTGCCGGATGGGAGGATAGTGCAACAGGCGAGATTTCTAAAAGTGCATACCATAAAAATACAGTCAAAGAAGATAAGACATATATTGCAACATATGAAAAGAAAACTTATGAGGTGAAAATCTACGATACTGTTGGGAATCTGATCAAAACACAGTCTGTTGATTACGGAGAAAGCATTGATACAGAAGCTCTGATGGAAAAAGTAAACAGCAGCCTGAAAGAAGGATATGTTTTCGCTGGCTGGTCGGTGACACATACAGCAAGCGGAGACAGCATGGCGGATTATACGAAAGTAGATTCCGATATGGAAGTGCAGGCGGTAGCTAAATGGGGAAACAAGGATCTACCTGTCATCTTAAAGATCGAATCTGCTGGTCAAAGCGATAATGGGAAATATATCAATGCAGCTGTAAAGCTGACAACAGAAGAAAAGGCAGATTTGAAGATGTATCTGGTAGCTGCACTGAAGGCAAAAGACAGTGAAACAGGAGTAGAGCAGACTGTTTATACAGATAGAAAAATCGTATATCTGGATGCTGGTTCGGATAGTGAAGTAGAGAAAAATGTGACGTTGAAACTGAATCCGGGTCAGAACGTCAAGGTAGAGCAAATCAGTACGGTTGAGGTTGTGGCGCTGCAGTGCAAAGAGGATATGAGTACGGGAAGCACATATTCAAATGCGGACTTTTATAAGATTCCGATCAGCCATACCTGGGGACCCGTAAAAGAACCATGGCTTCCTGAGAAACCTTCAGAAACAAATGAAGCTCGCCAGATTTGTGAAAAAACACAGTATCGTTATCAGGATACGAAGATTGCCTACAGCGGAAAGGACAGCATGAGCGGTTATACGTATAAGGGGACAGAACCTGTAAGTATAACAGAGGGAAACTGGTCGTCTTCTGTTCCAGCTACAGGAACTGAGGTGACGGACGATTATAAGATCGTAAGGTCATATAAAGATTACAACGCAGAAAGATGGTATGCTTATTATTGTGATTGTAAAAAAACAGCATGGAAGAATAATTCGCAGGAGTGTCGATTTTGTAAGGGGAAAACAAAGAATATACTGGTGGTATATGGAGAGCCAGGAATCAAAGCAAATCATAGCAGTACAAATGATTCTTACTTTTTCAAGACAAAACTTACATCCAGTGCAAATGGAAAGATCCGAGTGATGTATTGGAATGGGAAAAGGATCACATCCTTTAAAACAAATTCCACAACACTGGCATGGGATAAAGCAGCACATATATATCTTTGGAAATCCAGCACTTTCCAGAGAAAAATCTATAGTGCAGTGACCACTAAAACGCGGAATAAATTTACGAAAGTCGGTGCATTTAGTGAGTGGTCAGATATAGAACCGGCAAAAGTAAGTGAAAAGAATACTGAACGTCGCGTTGAAACCCGTAAGGTGTATTCCTATCGGGAACTGATCAAAAATACAACTGAAACAGTAAAACTGGATATGGATGGATTGTATCAGTCAAGGCCGGGAAGTAAAATAAATTCAGCAGAAGATCTGAGCGGTAAAAAAGCAAGCATACTGGTTTACCAGACAAATAATACAGATCCAAACAAATATCAGCTTCAGTATTTAGGGCAGACAACGATCGGAGAAGGGAACTCATATGAGTTTAGTCTGATCCCAAGAGAAAAGCCGACAGCAGAGACCGGGAACTATATCGTTGCGCTGGCAGTAGAGGGAACGACCGGTCTGATCAAAGTGGATACGATCGAGGCTCCGAAGGCTGAGCATAAGGTCACAGTACAGTATAAAGACGAGACCGGCAAGGACATCAGCACGGTAAAGACGATCAGGGATCATGAAGATCTGGATATGAGCGATATCACAATAGCCGATGTGAAGGGATATTACTTCGGAGGCTGGACGGGAAGAACGACGGACATCCGGGAAGACGGGGTAGTGACGGCACAGTATGTACCGATCCTGAACTCTGTAGTATTTGTGGACTGGATCAATCAGAACCTGGATATCATCAGTGCGAAGACAGGAACGACGATCGAACTTCCGGGGGCGATCAAAGACACGGAAGGATATACCTTTACGGGATGGAAGCTGGAAGATGGGACTGTGTTGGATCCGGAGAAGGATACTAAGGTCAAAGTGAGCGGAAACATGGTGATCACGGCACAGTTCAAGCCGATCGAATATACCGTAACATTCCATGGAGTGGACGGCAAGGTGATCGACACGCAGAAGGTGAAATATGGAGAGGCTGCGGAGCCTCCGGCATACGAAGCACCGGAGGGTAGCGGGACCTTTGCAGGATGGAGCACGAGTGATGACTGGTGGAGTGTGGAACGTGATGTGGATGTTTATCCGATCATGACTTTTGAAGAGGCTGCACAGAAACCGGAGGCCAGAACTTATGTAGACGAATCGACGGATGAAGTCAAACTGGAACTGAGCACTGAAGAGACTGGTGCAAAGATTTATTACACAACAGATGGTACGGTACCGGAAGCTGATTCTATTACGGAATATAAAACAACGGATGAGGGCGATTATCAGGGCAGCCTGAAATCGTACAGTGAGCCGGTATCCTTTGCAGAAGATACACAGGTGATTGCGGTTGCTTCTGTGGATGGTAAGAATGAAAGTGCTCCGTTGATCGTTTACTATGATCCGAAATCTGAAAATATTGATGAAGTAGATAAGGATGATGGATGGAAAGAAGTTGGAAGCTATGATATTAAAGCAAAGTCTGGAAATGATGTTACGGTAGAGGCAAACTTAAGTGAAAATCCGGGATTGACCGGATGTGATTTCCTGGTAGATTATAATTCGGAAATCTTCTATGCAGATCGTGATGTATATGATGATCCAGTATGTACAAAAGGCCCGGCGTTCGAAAACGGAACCACGTTCGTTTCAGGCAATGAATCTGGAATTCGGATCACCGGAGTGTCGACTGTGGAAAATACCGCTGCGGGTAATCTGTTTAAACTGACACTGCATGTAGAAGATAATGCGGAAGAAGGGATCTATCCGATCTCGGTATACTATATGCCGGAGAATACACTGGATAAGGATTTCTATGAGACAGAGCTTCCTGGACTTTCTGCCAGAGTAACGTCTCAGGCAAGCATCGATCTGAACACGCTGGATGTCAAGCTGGCAAGAACAAGCTATACCTATGAGGGCAAGGCGATCGAGCCGGCAGTCAATATCGAAGGTCTGAAAGAGAATGAAGACTACACGGTAAGTTATGAAAACAACGTGAATGCCGGAACGGGTAAAGCTGTCATCAGAGGAACCGGTGGATATGAGGGAACGGTAGAAAAGGACTTCACGATCACACCGGCAAGTATCTCGGATGCTGATGTGAAAGCCATCGATGCACAGGAATATACAGGCAAGGCCGTTGAACCGGAAGTAACACTGACTTTCGGAGGGAAAACTCTTGAAAAAGATAAAGACTACACTGTCAGCTATTCCAATAATACAGAAGCAGGTACAGCGAAAGCGGCTGTAAGTGGCAAAGGAAACTTCAGAGGAAGCAGAGATGTGGGGTTCACCATCGAAAAATCTGCAAAGACCCAGATAGAGGAATTGCAGAAAGCGCTGGATGAAGCCAATGCACAGATCAGTTCTTTGAAAAACGAAAAGGCTGCTTTGGAAAAAGATGTGACAGAGGCGAAGAAGAAGCAGAACGAGGCTGAGACAGCAGCAGAGAATGCCAGAAAGGCAAAAGATGCAGCAGAAAAGGAACTGGCGTCTGCAAATGCAGATAAAGCAGAAGCACAGGCAAAGCTTGATGCAGCTAATGCAGATCTGGCAAAGGCAGAAAAGGAACTGAGCGATGCGAAGAAGGAGGTGGCTGATACAGAGCAGAAACTTGCAGATATGACTAAAGCGAAAGAAGAAGCAGAAAAGCGGGCAGAAGAAGCTGAGAAGAAGCTGGAGGAATTGCAGGGCGGAGAAAAGCCGGATGCAGACTTCAGCCGTTATGCAGGAACGTCCCGTTATGAGACTGCATTGAAGACTGCGGATGCATTAAAGAAGAGCCTGAAGGTCGATAAATTCGATTATATCATCGTAGCAGATGGAAACAACTATCCGGATGCACTGGCAGGAAGCTTCCTGGCGAAGGTGAAGAAGGCACCGCTGATCCTTGTGGATCGCAGCGTGGCAAGCGAAGATATGGTAGGTGAATATATCGAAAAGAACCTGTCCAATAAGGGAACTGTTTATCTGCTGGGCGGAAGCGATGTCGTGACAGTACGCTTTGAAAAGAGTCTGAAGGGTATCGACGTCGAAAGACTGGCTGGTACGACGCGGTATGAGACGAATCTTGAGATCCTGAACGAAGCAAAGGCGTCCGGGGAGGATCTGCTGGCATGTACAGGAGAAGGCTTTGCAGACAGCCTCTCAGCATCAGCAGTCGGAAAACCGATCCTTCTGGTGGATAATCGCGGTCTGATAGCGGAGCAGAAAGCTTATCTGGACAAGGCAGACGTACAGGATGTCTATCTCATCGGCGGAGCTGATGTGGTAAGCAATAAAGTAGGAAGAGAGCTCAAGGCTTATGATAAGGACGGTAAGACGGAGCGGATCGCGGGAGATAACCGTTACAAGACTTCTGTGGAAGTGGCGAAAGCCTTCTTCCCGAAGAAATGTGATTCGGCAGTGCTGGCATACGGCATGAAATTCCCGGATGGACTGGCGGGAGGACCGCTGGCGATCTCGATGGGATCACCGCTTCTGCTGGTAGAAGATACTGCATACGCAGATGCGAAGGCCTATGGAAGCTCTGTGGGCATCAGCAAGCTGGCTGTACTGGGAGGCACAGACGTGATCTCAGATGCGACAGCAGAGAGCATTTTGCAGTAAACGCAAGCTGAAAATTTAATGATATGGCGGGAAAGCTTTAGCAGGGCTTTTCCGCTTTTGCTATCAATTGATTTGACAGGATATGACTATATTGACTGGGAGGCGGATGTTTATAAGCGGCCAGGTAAATACAATAAGGTAAGTGATTCTGTTGAATTTACTGTTACTTCTGCGAATCAGAAGCATACCCAAAAGTATAAAATAACAGTATGGCAAAAGGATGCAAAACAGTTTAAGGATATTTCAAAGGTTAAAATTTCTGGAATCAAGAGTCAGGTATATACTGGATCTCCGTTAAAACCAGAGTTGATTTTAACGGATGGTGGTAAAAAGCTGGTAGAGAATACAGACTACACCGTTGTTTATAAAGATAATATCCAGCCGGGGACGGCGACTTTGATTATCGTAGGAATGGGCGATTATACTGGATCAGTAACTAAAACGTTCCGCATTTACAAACCTGGTGAGGCCGAAAAAGACTTGTTTGTCGACAGTAATATTGTTCGCATGGCTGGCGATACACGTTATGAGACGGCCTTGGAAACAGCAGATGCGTTGAAACAAAGCATGGGTATTGATGCATTTAACTATATTATCGTAGCAGATGGAAATAATTACCCGGACGCATTAGCCGGGAGCTATTTGGCAAAAGTGAAAAAAGCTCCGCTGATTCTTGTGGATCAGAGTGGCGTTAGTGAAAAACAGATCCGAGAGTATATTAAAGAAAATTTGAATGAAGATGGGACTGTTTACATATTAGGTGGAACGGATGTTGTTACCTCGCGTTTTGAAAGAAGTCTTAAAAGCATAAACGTAAAGAGACTGGCCGGAGAAACTCGTTATGAAACAAACCTGGAGATCTTAGAGGAGTCTGGTGTATCAGATGAAGACTTTCTGGCTTGTACGGGCGAAGGTTTTGCAGATAGTCTATCGGCTTCTGCAGTAGGGAAACCGATTCTTTTGGTTGATAACCGCGGTTTGACGAAACAGCAGAAAACCTATTTGGATAAGGTTGCCGTAGATGATGTCTACTTGATTGGCGGAGCAGATGTGGTTAGTAAGAAAGTTGGCAGAGAACTGCAGAAATATGATCAGGGTGATCAGGTGACTCGTATCGCGGGAGATAATCGATATAAGACCTCGATTGCGGTAGCAAAGAAATTTTTCCCGGACAAATGTGATACAGCTGTGCTGGCATATGGGATGAAGTTCCCGGATGGACTTGCAGGTGGACCTCTGGCGATCTCACTGGAATCACCTTTGCTGCTGGTGGAAGACACTGCATATGCTGATGCAAAAACATATGCCCAGAAAGCTGGAATCAAAAAGCTGGCAGTGCTTGGCGGAACTGACGTCATTGCAGATAAGACAGCAAATATGATAGTAAAATGAATTACTTAGATGATGGAATTTTCAATAAATAGATATTGTATTCATGAAAACGGTATGATAGAATAAAGTATCAATCAAATCGTTCGTTTAAAGTGAAAGTAAGAGGTGGATACATGAAAAAGAGAAGACTGATTCTTTGCAGTCTCGTCTCCCTCATCATGGTATTCGTGATGGCGGTGCCGATGACGGCAAGTGCAGCGAGAAATGTTGCTAAGACAGGGGATACTGAATATGCAACATTGGATGCAGCTGTTGCAGCAGCTCAAGATGGTGATACTGTTACGCTGTTGGCTTCAACCAGTATTGATGAAAACGTGATCATTCAGAAGAATATTACGTTGAATCTTGCAGGCCAGACCTTGCTTGCAAATGCAAACCTGCAGGCAGAAGGGCAGTTGAATATCACTGATACGAATGGTGGTAAAATCATTCTACAGCAGGATAAAACACAGAACAATAATGACAGTGCCAGCATTATTTCTAAAGGCACTGACGCGAAGATAACATTAGACAAGGGTTCCGTTATGGTAATTGGTTCTTTTAGAACTGGTTATGCATTTTATGCGAGAGATGGTGGTACTATTGTGATTAATGGCGGTACTGTTGACGCACAGGATGCAGCATTAACAGGCAATAATACTACTGGAGATATGAATTTTGAGGTAAATGGAGGTGTTTTAACTGCTAAACAAGGTCCTGCTATTTATATGCCGGGGCAGATCAGTTTGAAAATCACCGGAGGAACTTTGAATGGCGGTATTTCGCTGAGGATGGGACATGTTGTGATTTCTGGCGGAACGATCAATGCAGCTACAGACAATCTGGATGATCCAAAGGATTATTATGCTTACAGTGGAAACGCATGGCTTCCGGATGCTCTTTATGTGTTTGGTGGAACATATACGTCTGCTAGTGGCAATGATTTAGAACTGCAGATCACCGGCGGAACATTCAACTGTGAAAACGGAAAGGGCAGCGGTATTGCAATTTATGATATCGGTAAAACCGCACAGAAGATGAACACATCTATTTCTGGTAATACTGTTGTGAAAACAAATGCGAAGAGTAGAGATGCATATCAGATATTGAGTCTTTCGGATATCGGTGTAGATAATCCTAAAACTGGTTATGGAAATGCAGAATATACAGGAAAAGCAGAAAGTTCTATTTCTGGAGGAACTTTTAGCACCAGTCCTGTAAAGTATGTAGCAGATGGAAAAGTTGCAATTAAATTTACCAGTGGGCAAAATGAGAATTATTATGTCGGAACTGAAAAGGAGATTCAGGCAATCGTGAAAGATGCAAAGGCTAATGATGCGATTGATGTGCTGAAAGGTTCTGTAAATTTGAAAATCACGACTGGCGGAGTGAAGGTTACAAATAGTGGCGGTACTGTTACTGTGAACGATGAGGCAGTAAAGCAAAACGATACGATCACAACTGCGGATCGAGATATATTCGGGGATACTACAGTTGTAAGATATGCAGGTGCTACGCGTTACGACACTGCTTTGGAAACCGCTGATGCACTGAAGAGAAGCCTTGGTGTGGATAAGTTTAATAACATTATCATAGCAGATGGGAATAATTATCCCGATGCACTGGCTGGAAGTTATTTGGCAAAAGTAAAGAAAGCTCCTCTGATTCTTGTGGATCGCAGTATTGCAAGCGAGAACACGATTTGTGAATATATCGACGCCAACCTGACGGATAAGGGAACTGTATATCTGCTGGGTGGGAAAAACGCAATAACACAGCGTTTTGAAAAGAGCCTTGAAAACAATAAAGTTGTTCGTTTGGCAGGTAACACTAGGTATGAAACAAATTTAAAAATCCTGGAAGAGGCGAATGCAGCAAAGCAGGATCTGCTGGTTTGCACTGGAGAAGGATTTGCAGACAGCCTGTCTGCGTCAGCTGTAGGGGAACCGATTTTACTGGTAGATAACAGTGGCTTACTTGATAATCAGACTAAGTATCTGAAGAAAGCTGACGTAAAGGATGTATATCTGATCGGTGGAAGTGATGTTGTAAAGAGTAAAATTGCGACAGCGATGAAAGAGTATGACCAGGATGGTAAAGTAGAACGTATTGCAGGGGATAATCGATATAAAACGTCTGTAGCTGTGGCACAGAAGTTTTTCTCGGACAAGAACGACACTGTAGTACTGGCTTATGCCATGAACTTCCCAGATGGACTTGCGGGAGGACCGCTGGCAATGTCGCTCGATTCTCCACTGCTTCTGGTAGATGAATCTGGTGTTCAAGATGCGGCAGATTATGCAAAGACAGCTGGCGTTCAAAAGGCTGTAGTCCTTGGTGGCGAAAAGTTGATTTCAAATACTTCTGTTGCGAAAATTATTCAGTAAACAATTTGATTTAATCCAATTATAGTAAATGAAAACTGAAGATCCAAAAGCTGGATCTTCAGTTTTTTTAAGCTTATCTGTAAACATATTTAATTTAAATGATTTGATAGGGAAATCGATTTGATGTGGCATTGAAAATATGGCTTTGGTATGGTACAATAATTGAGTATGTAAATTATTCTTGTGTTAATTGGATAGAAAAATGAAAATGAATTTAAAATATATAAGGATAGCTATTTTAGTTGTAATTGATATGATCATTGTAGCATTTAGCTCACTAATACCATTGGTGTTGCGATTCGGTATTTTTACAATGGATCATTATTATTTAGCATCAGCACTCAAGTGCCTCCCGGCATATATGGTGATTACGATCGCTGTTCTGGCTGTTTTTCGACTGTATAATCGTGTATGGACGTATGCTGGTATAGATGAACTGATTTCGGTGTTAAAAGCGTCGTTTGTTATTGAGGCTATATATGTAGGCTATCAGATTTTTACCAGTGTGGACATGCCTAGGAGTTTTTATGTGTTTAACTGGATTTTCTTATTTGTTCTGCTTGCGGGATCTCGTGTGTCACTTCGCGTTTGGAAACAAATCAGACAGAAGTATCGTAAAATAGAAAATTCACGTAATGTTATGATTATTGGAGCGGGTTCTGCTGCATCGATTTTAATTAAAGAATTACAATTCGGCCGTGGGGATTCGAAAGTGATTTGTATTATTGATGATAATCCGGCAAAAAAAGGAAAGTATATTAATAGTATTCCTATTGTCGGAAACCGCAATGATATTCCATACATGGCGAAAAAATACCATATTGATGAAATCATTATAGCAATTCCATCTGCCTCACCGGTTACGATTCGTGAAATTTTGACTATTTGTCAGGAGACAGATGCGAGGTTAAAGCGATTACCGGCAATCACTTCTAGTTTGACGTCTTCTTTGAGCCAGACGGTGAGAGAAGTGAATTACGAGGACTTGCTGGGAAGGGATGCTGTTGTTATTGAAAACCCGGAACTGACAAATTTTGTGTCAGGAAAGACCATAATGGTGACCGGTGGCGGAGGAACTATCGGATCAGAGCTTTGCAGACAGATCATCGCAAATAATCCGGGAAAGCTTTTAGTTATTGATATTTATGAGAATGGTGCTTATGAGCTACAGATGGAATTGAAAAGGTTCTATCCAGATGCAGATGTAGAAGTATTGATTGCATCAGTTCGAGACTATGATCGAATGGAAAATATTTTTTCGATGTATAAACCGGATATTATATATCATGCAGCAGCACATAAACATGTGCCGTTAATGGAATACTCTCCTAATGAAGCAGTCAAGAATAACTGTATGGGCACATTAAATATGGCGAAACTCGCCGACAAATATAATGTGTGTCGTTTTGTACTGATTTCGACTGATAAGGCCGTACGCCCGACTAATGTTATGGGAGCAACGAAACGAATTTGTGAAATGATTGTACAGACATATAACCGGCAATCAAAGACAGAATTTGTGGCGGTGCGTTTTGGCAACGTGTTGGGCAGCAACGGATCAGTGATTCCTCTGTTTTTAAAACAAATCGAATCCGGAGGACCGGTGACTTTGACTCACAAGGAAATCACTAGATTTTTTATGACAATACCAGAGGCTGTTTCTCTTGTGCTGAAAGCAGGACTGATGGCGAGAGGCGGAGAAATATTTGTACTAGACATGGGTCAGCCTGTGAAGATTTACGATCTGGCTGTAAATCTGATCAAGATGAAAGGATACGTGCCGGGTCAGGATATTAAAATCGAAATAGTAGGTCTGCGACCAGGAGAGAAACTTTATGAAGAACTTCTTATGGCCGAAGAAGGGCTGCAAAGTACAACAAATGATTTGATATTTATTGGTAAGCCAATTGATTTAGATGGTGAAAAGTTCCTGGAGGAGTTAAATCATCTGATTCAGGTAGCATATAATAATGGTGATACAATAAAATCTGAAATTGAAAAAGTTTGTGATACGTATCACCCACAGGAGCTGTCTCTTATACACATCTCCGA
>NZ_JACRWC010000008.1 GCF_014306095.1 Lentihominibacter faecis | reverse complement strand
GAAATTCCATGGATCGGGTCATGTGTACTTTTCGCTGAAAGACGAAAAAAGCCGGATCAACTGCTTTTTACCATCTGACCGGGCAGTGCAGATCGGCCGTGCACTGCAGGAAGGAATGGAAATCATCGCCAGCGGATACATCTATTTGTATGAGCGCGGCGGAAGCTATTCTCTCAACGTGACGGATCTGGAAAAAGCAGGTCAGGGCGAGCTTGCCATAGCATTCGAGAAACTGAAGCAGAAGCTTGCGAAAGAAGGATTGTTCGATCAGGAACATAAGAAACTGATCCCGGCCTTTCCTCACAAGGTGGCCATAGTCACTTCGGAGACAGGAGCGGCCGTTCGAGATATTTTGAAAATCATACAGAAGAAAAACAACTGCGTGGATGTGCTGGTGTACCCGGTCCTGGTACAAGGTCCGGGAGCGCCGCAGCAGATCGCGGATGCGATCCGGGATCTGAGTGAAAACTATCCGGATGTCGATACGATCATCACGGGCAGAGGCGGTGGATCCATGGAAGAACTCTGGGCCTTCAACGAAGAAATCGTAGCCCGGAGCATTTACGAATCGAAGATCCCTGTTATATCTGCCGTAGGCCATGAAACGGATTTTACTATCGCTGATTTTGTGGCGGATCTGCGTGCGGAAACGCCGACGGCTGCAGCGGATCTTGCTGTGCCGGATACCGGCCTCATCCATGAAGATCTGGAATTTTACCGAAAAGAAATGATGCGCTCTCTTGAGCTTCTTGTGGAGAAGAAAAAGCGCCGCATGGCGCTTTGCAGCATGGAGAACTTCGAGCGGGATATCCGCGGACGGATCGCCATGGAGCAGATGCGTATCGGCCATATGGCAGAGCAGATGAAACAGCAGCTGCTGGCGAAGGAAGAAAACTGCCGCAGCAGGCTGGAGCTTTTGCGGGAAACCGTGGAAGCTGCTGATCCGAACAGGATCCTGCAGAAAGGGTATACGATCCTGAGGGATGAAGAGGGAAACGTGATCCTGGATGTAGCAGCACTTAGAAAAGATCAGGATGTGAGCCTGGAAGGCGCCGGAGGCTTTGCAGAAGCGAAAGTCGTATCGGCGAGAAAGAAAGCCGGGAAGAAAGCTGAAAAGAGGTGAGGCACATGGCAGAAAAAAAGAAAAACTTCGAGGAATCCCTGAAGAAGCTGGAGAAGATTTCCACCAGCCTGAAAGCAGAGGATATCACCCTGGAAGATGCAATAAAACAATACGAAGAGGGGATACGTTACTATAAGGAATGCAGCGAGATCCTGCAGGACGCTCAGCAACGGATCGAAACTCTGACGAAACAGGAGTAACAGAAGTTGTAACAGGGAAGAAGGAGGAGTCGTGTTATGAAAGAGTATACTTTTGAAGATTACAGGAATATTGTGGAAAACCATCTGATGGATTTCATCCCGGATGTGGATCATAAAAGCATCACGCTTTATGAATCGATGAAATACAGTCTTTCTGCCGGGGGCAAACGGATCCGTCCGGTGCTGCTGCTGGCGACGTGTGATTTTTGCGGCGGTAGTATCGAAGAGGCTCTGCCTTATGCCTGCGCACTGGAATACATCCACAACTACTCTCTGATCCACGATGACCTTCCGTGCATGGACAACGATGATCTGCGTCGTGGAAGACCGACCAATCACAAGGTGTATGGCGAGGCGATGGCAACGCTGGCAGGAGACGGTCTGCAGGCTGCTGCCTTTGAAGTGATGAATCATGATATGCTCCTTTATTTTGACGATCCGGCTGCGCTGAAAAAGAGGATCCGGGCATCGTATGAGATCAGCAAGGGAGCCGGATGCCGCGGCATGGTGGCAGGACAGGTGGCGGACATGGAAGCAGAGGACAAGAACTGTTCTCAGGAGATGATCGATTACATCCATCTGACCAAGACGGCTGCGCTGATCGTGGCGGCGGTCCGTGCAGGTGCACAGCTGGGGAACTGTGATCCTGAGATGCTGGCACAGCTGACCATATATGCAGAAAATCTTGGACTGGCATTCCAGATCTGCGATGACATCCTGGACGTCATCGGCGAAGAAGAAAAAATGGGAAAAAAGGCCGGCATGGATTCCATCAATAAAAAAGCAACGTATCCAGCTCTCTACGGGCTTGAAAAATCCAAGGAACATCTGGAAGAACTGACTGATACGGCTATTGAGGCGCTGGCACGCTACTATGACAATGCGGAGGTGCTCACGAAGCTGGCAAAGGATCTGGAAGTCAGAGGCAAATAAACGGAATACTAAGACGAGGTAATTGACATGAAGGACTATTTGAAGCAGTTTCAGTTCCCGGAGGATCTGAAAGAAATGGACTATGACGAACTGGAACTGTTATCATATGAAATTCGGGACTTTTTGATCGAAAAAGTATCAAAGACAGGAGGGCATCTCTCCTCTAATCTGGGAGCGGTGGAACTGACGATCGCTCTTCATCGCTGTTTCGATACTCCGAAGGACAAGATCATCTGGGATGTAGGGCATCAGACTTACGTTCACAAGATCCTGACGGGGAGAGCAGACGGTTTTGACTCCCTGAGAAAATACGGCGGCATGAGTGGTTTTCCGAAACAAAGAGACAGTGAATACGACCTGTTTGATACAGGTCACAGCAGCACATCCCTTTCACTGGGGCTGGGGCTTGCTGCTGCGCGGGATCTTTCGGGAGAGGATTACGAGGTAGTGTCCGTCATAGGCGACGGTGCCATGACAGGAGGGCTTGCTTTTGAAGCGCTCAACAATACGGCCCATCTCAATACGAAGATCATCGTCGTGCTCAACGACAATGGAATGTCCATTTCCCCTAACATCGGAGGGCTGTCTCACTATCTGGGCAGACTGCGCGGTTCGCGGAAGTACATCTCCATGAAAGCTCAGATAAAGAAAAATATTTCTAAAGTGCCGCTCATCGGCGAAGGCATGATAGCCGGGATGCAGCATGCCAGGGATTCTATCAAATATGCGGTCATCGACGGAGTTCTGTTCGAAGAACTGGGATTCAAATATTTTGGTCCCATCGACGGGCATGACCTGCAGGAGGTCTGCGAAACGCTGGAACTTGCAAAGCAGACCGATGGACCGGTACTGCTGCACGTTATGACGCAGAAGGGCAAAGGCTACAGCAAAGCGGAGCTGAATCCTAACGTATTCCACGGCATCGGTCCGTTCGATATGGAGACAGGACAGCTTCTTTCCAAGAGTGTGAAGCCTTCCTATTCCAGTGTGTTCGGTTCTAAGCTGATCGAAATGGCACAGAAAGACGAAAGAATAGTGGCTGTAAGCGCAGCCATGCTGGAAGGTACAGGGCTTGCTAAATTCAGTCATGAATATCCGAAAAGAACCTTCGATGTAGGCATCGCTGAGGGGCATGCAGTCACATTTGCGGCGGGGCTGGCGAAGGCAGGGTGCAAGCCGTTCGTCACCATTTATTCCACATTCCTGCAAAGGGCATACGATGAAATCATGGAGGATGTCTGCCTGCAAAATCTGCCGGTGGTATTCTGCATTGACCGGGCAGGGATAGTAGGAGCAGACGGAGAGACTCACCACGGCATCTTCGATCTCAGTTATCTGAAGCACATGCCTAATCTGACGATAATGGCGCCGCAGGACGGAGCAGAGCTGGAAGCCATGATGGAACTGGCGGCGAAGCTGGATGGTCCGTGTGCGATCCGGTATCCGAGAGGAACTGCGCCGCAGCTGGGCGGAGCAGATCACGCAGAGAAACTGGAAGTGGGCAGAGCGATGCGTCTGCGGGAAGGAAAAGACGCAGATATCTGGGCGCTTGGCTCCATGGTGGAAAAAGCACTGGATGCGGCAGAGCTCTTAAAAGAACAGGGCATTGAAGCAGGAGTCATCAACCAGAGATTCGTAAAGCCTCTGGACGAGGAAGCTTTGCAGGAAGCGGCGAAGGCGCATGATCTTATGGTGACGCTGGAAGACAACGTCCTGACCGGCGGAGCCGGCGAAGAGATCGATGCACTGCTGATCAATGAAAATACACGGGTCCTCAATATGGGATGGCCCGATACCTTTATCGAACACGGAAGCTGCGACCAGCTGTACCGGGTACATGGTCTGGATGCCGCAGCTATTGCAGAAAGGATAAAAAAAGAACTTGAAGGCTAAAGAAAGACTGGATATCATTCTGACAGAACGAAATATGTTTCCGTCGCGGGAAAAGGCCAAGGCGTCCATCATGGCGGGCCTCATCTATGTGGACGGACAGCGGGTGGACAAGCCGGGAACGCCGGTGGACCGGGAAGCGGAGATCACCATAAAAGAGTCTCTGTGTCCTTACGTCAGCCGGGGCGGGTTGAAGCTGGAAAAGGCGCTTGCTCTTTACGGATTTTCACTGAAGGACAGCGTAGCGGTGGACATTGGTGCATCTACAGGCGGATTTACCGACTGTATGCTGAAAAACGGCGCGAAGAAGGTCTTTGCCATCGATGTGGGCTATGGGCAGCTGGATTGGAAGCTGCGCAATGATCCGAGAGTAGTCAACATGGAGAAGGTCAACGTCCGGTACCTTGATCCGGAAACCATTGAAACACCGGTGGATTTCATCAGCATCGATGTATCATTTATTTCTCTGAAACTGGTATTTCCAGTGGCTGCAGATCTTCTCGGAGAGGCCGGCCGTCTGGTCTGCCTGGTCAAGCCTCAGTTTGAAGCCGGCCGTGAGCAGGTGGGAAAGAAGGGTATCGTCCGCGACCCGAAGGTTCACTGTCAGGTCATTGAAAACGTTATCACATACGGCAGGGAAAACGGGCTTTACAGCCATGGACTGACCTGGTCGCCGGTGACGGGAGCCAAGGGAAACATCGAATACCTGCTGTATATGAAAAAACAGCCGCCGCAGGAAGAGATCAGCGAAGATGCGATAAAGGTGCTGGTCGCAGATTCCCATGCGGAGCTGGAATCATAACCAACTCAATACATTTTTACGGGAGGGAAGAAAATGGAGTTATCTAACAGAGTGAATGCCATGGGGCATTCTCCGATCCGACGTTTCAACAAGTATGCCATCGAAGCAGAAGCAAATGGAAAGAAAGTCTATCATCTCAACATCGGACAGCCTGATGTGGAGACGCCGGCATGCTTTATGGAAGCAGTGAAAGACTTCGACAAGAAGGTAGTTGCCTACTCGGAATCCGGCGGTGAAACCGTGCTGCAGGATGCGATCTGCCGCTATTTCGAGCGGTATGACATCCACTATGACCGCAGTGAGATCCTGGTGACTAACGGAGGATCTGAGGCTCTGAACATGGTTTTCACAGCCGTTATAAACCCTGGTGAGGAAGCGATCATCGCAGAACCGTTTTACACCAACTATCACACGTTCATCACAGCGGCAGGCGGCAGGGTCGTTCCAGTGACCACAAAGGCGGAAGACGGCTATGATTTTGCCAAAAGAGATCTGATCGAAGCAGCCATCACGCCGAACACCAAGTGCATCTGCTGCATCAATCCGGGCAATCCGACAGGCCGCGTACTGACCATAGATGATATGAAGCTGATCGGAGAAATCGCTAAGGAACACGATCTGTGGATCATTGCCGATGAAGTGTATCGGGAATTCGCTTATGACGATCGCAAGGCCGTTTCCTTCGGCATGCTGGATGATCTGGCTGACCGTGTCATCATAGTAGACTCCGTTTCGAAACGATTCTCTGCATGCGGTGCGAGAGTGGGTTGTGTAGCCAGTAAAAACAAGGAACTGATGGACGGTCTTATGAAGATCGCACAGGGAAGACTCTGCTGTCCGACTCTGGATCAGATCGGAGCGGCAGCTCTCTACAACCTGGATGAAGCCTACTACGATGAAGTGAAGGCAGAGTATGAATCCAGAAGAGACGTTTCCTATGAAGAACTTATGAAGATCCCGGGTGTCGTATGTCAGAAACCGGGCGGAGCCTTTTACATGATGGCCAAGCTTCCGGTGGATGATGTGGAGAAATTCCTTATCTTCCTGCTTACGGAATTCGAAGACAACGGCGAAACCGTTATGTTCGCACCGGCGGAAGGATTCTATGCGACAGAAGGCCTTGGAAATGATGAAATGCGTATTGCCTACGTGCTCAACAAGGATGCGATGCGCCGCGGCGTAGAACTGATCCGTCTGGGTCTGGAAGCATATAACAGTAAATAAAATGCAAAACAGCCGGCGCTGCCGGCAGCATAAACGAAAGAAACAGTGTGAGGTGCGGGGATGATTTCTCCGCATCTTGCGCATATTTGCGAAGGGTAAGAGAGATTGGAAGAAAGAAAGGAACAGTGGATGGCAGCGAAAAAACTTTCCCCTATGATGCAGCAGTATATGGACATAAAAGAGGCTCACCAGGATTGCATCCTGTTTTTCAGGCTTGGCGATTTTTATGAGATGTTTTTTGAGGACGCCAAACTGGTTTCAAGAGAGCTGGAACTGACTCTGACCGGGAAGAACTGCGGACTGGAAGAGCGCGCACCCATGTGCGGCGTGCCGTTTCATTCTGCAGACACCTATATCGCACGGCTCATCGAAAAGGGACACAAGGTCGCCATCTGTGAACAGACAGAAGATCCGGCCGCTGCGAAAGGTCTTGTAAAGCGGGAAGTCATCCGGATCGTGACGCCGGGTACGGTGCTTTCCAGCAATATGCTCAAGGAAAAAGAAAACAACTACATCGCCTCTATCTATACCGGGGAAGACTCCATCGGGCTTGCATACTGTGACGTTTCCACAGGTGAGATGAACCTGACGACTATCCGCGGAACAAACCAGCGGGAAAACCTGGTCAACGAGATCGTCAAGATCAATGCCAGGGAAGTCCTGGTCAGCCAGGAAACAGATGATAAGATCGATACGGAAGAGATGAAACCTGTCACAGAGGCGTATTTCAACATAGCAGCCGATGAATTTTATCGTCCTGATGCCGTGCGCGACACCATCAAAAGACAGTTTCACGTGTCAGCACTGCTGGGGATCGGTGTAGAGGAAGATTCTCCGGCGGAATTTGCCCTTGGATCGTTGCTGCTGTACCTGCTTGACACCCAGAAAAACAGCCTGGGTCATATCGCATTTCTCAACACCTATACTCTGGGACAGCACATGTCTCTGGACAAGGCTACCATCAAAAATCTGGAACTGACGGAGACGCTGTTCGAAAAAAAATTAAGAGGGTCTCTTCTGGGAGTACTGGACAAGACCGGTACAGCCATGGGATCGAGAAAACTGAAACAGTGGATCAAAGAGCCTCTCAACGATGTGACGGAGATCGCGCTCCGGCTGGATGCAGTGGAATACCTGACAGACAGCGTCCTGGCGCGCAACAACATACGGGAGCAGTTAAAACACGTCTACGACTTCGAACGGCTGACAGGAAGGATCGCCTGCGGCAGTGCCAACGGCAAGGATCTCATCGCCCTCAGCGCTTCCTGCAGTGCCTTACCAGATATCAAATACGAGCTTTCTGAATGCGGCAGCCGCCTTCTGGAGGATCTGGATGATGAAATCTCATCTCTGGAAGAAGTCCGCAGTCAGATCGATGCTGCCATCGTGGACGATCCGCCTTTCACCATCAAAGAAGGCGGACTCATCAAGGAAGGATTCTCAAGCGAGCTGGACGAGCTGAAACACTCTATCGCCGACGCCCAGAACTGGATCGCCGGACTGGAAGGCAGCGAACGGGAACGAACCGGCATCAAAAATCTGAAAGTCGGCTACAATAAAGTCTTCGGATATTATCTGGAAGTCACAAAATCCTATTATGATCTGATCCCGGAAAATTATATACGCAAGCAGACACTTTCCAACTGCGAACGTTTCATCACGCCGGAATTAAAGGAAACGGAACGTCTGGTGCTCAACGCCGAAACCAAGATCAACCAGCTGGAATACGATCTGTTTTTAGAGCTGCGACAAAACCTGCAGCAGTATATCGGACAGATCCAGAAAACCTCTCGGGCCATCGCATCTCTTGACGTGCTGACTTCTTTTGCGGAGGTCAGTGAAAAGTACGGCTATGTCAAGCCGCAGGTGGATGACGGTGATGTGATCCGGATCGAAAAGGGCAGACATCCTGTCATAGAACAGACCATCCGGGATGGTATTTTCGTCAGCAATGATACCTACCTGAACAAGGAGGATCAGAGCCTGCTGCTGATCACCGGTCCAAACATGTCCGGTAAATCCACTTACATGCGGCAGACAGCGCTCATCGTCCTCATGGCACAGGCAGGCTGCTTCGTACCGTGTGAGCGGGCACGGATCGGCGTGTGTGACAGGATCTTCACCAGGATCGGCGCTTCGGACAATCTGGCGCAGGGACAGAGCACATTCTTTGTTGAGATGAGTGAGCTTTCTTATATTTTAAACACGGCAACATCCCGCAGCCTGGTGATCCTGGACGAGATCGGCCGCGGCACCAGCACTTACGACGGACTTTCCATAGCCTGGGCAGCAGCGGAATACCTGTGCGGCAGCGGGAGAAAGATCCGGACCCTGTTTGCCACCCATTACCATGAGATGACAGCGCTGGAAGGAACTCTTCCGGGAGCGAAGAACCTTAACGTCGATGTGGCAGAGGAAAACGGCAACGTAGTATTCCTCCATAAGATCGTAGAGGGCAGCGCCAGCCGCAGCTACGGGATCCACGTGGCGAAGCTGGCGGGAGCACCGAAAGAATTGTTAGAACGGGCACAGGAACGTCTTGCGGATCTGGAAAACGGGAGCACGGCAGATGCTGTGGTGCTGCAAGCCCAACGCGCCGCAGGCGCTTTGCAGGAGCGAAAAACAGGGGAGCACGGCGATCTTTCTGCAAAGAAAGGGATGCAGGACAGCGACGGAGCCGGCACGAAATCTTCTGCAAAGGGGACCGTTTCGGAAGCGTCAGAGCAGCTTTCCTTTTTCGATCTGGCCCCGTCGGCTATCACGCAGAGGCTGCGCGATCTGGATCTGATGAACACTACGCCGTCGCAGGCTTTGCAGATTTTAGAAGAACTGAAAGAGTATTTATAAGGGTATATTATGATTCATGTATTAGAGAAACACATTGCGGATAAGATTGCGGCAGGGGAGGTCATCGACCGGCCGGTATCCATCATAAAGGAGCTGCTGGAGAACTCCATCGATGCAGGTGCTGATCAGATCACGGTGGAGATCCGAAACGGCGGAAAGTCCTATATCCGCGTTACAGATAACGGAAGCGGTATCGAAGCGGGAGACATGGAGACGGCTTTTTTACGTCATGCCACCAGCAAGATCAGCAGCGTACGGGATCTGGACGCCATCGGCACCCTGGGCTTTCGCGGGGAAGCACTGGCAAGCATCTGTGCTGTGGCACGGGTGGAACTGATCAGCAAAACGGCTGATGCGAAAATGGGGCGCCGGGTCGTGACAGAAGGAAGTGAGATCCTGGCAAACGAGGGGATCGGCTGCCCGGAAGGAACGACGGTGACCGTTCAGGATCTGTTTTACAATGTTCCGGCACGTCAGAAATTCCTCTCTTCGGATAATGGGGAATCCCGCCGGATCATCGACATGGTATCGCGGATCGCACGGGCATACGGAGATGTGCGTTTTACCCTGATCAACGGTAAAAAACAGGTTTTCACCACTCGCGGGAAAGGCAATATCTTCGACGCCATCGTCAGCGTTTACGGCAGTGATACAGGACGTGATCTTTTGCCGGTGGAACGCACCAGCGGGGATCTTATCGTCAAAGGGTTCGTGTCTGCGCCATCGGCGTCGGCAAGCTCCCGGAGCCGGCAGATCTTCTGCGTCAACGGCAGGGTCATATCCAGTAAAGTCCTGGAAAAGGCTCTGGATGAGGCTTATAAGGAGAAGTTGTTTCACGGCAGGTTTCCTGTCGCGTTCCTGTTTCTTTCTATCCCGCCGGAGAAGCTGGACGTCAACATCCATCCGACGAAAAAAGAGATCCGCTTCGATGACGATTTCGAAGTCCATGATTTTCTCGTAAAGGCGGTCCGTCAGGCACTGGAAGTCAGGGAATCACTGCCGCAGGTGCGCGGAGAAAACCTTCGTCAGATACGGGAACAGGAAGCTGCAAAGTCGGCTGCACCGGCCGATCCGTCAGCAGACAGCAAATCGCCGAACATAAGTGAAAGGCCGGAGGGGTCTTTGCAGGAGAAAACGGCTGTGCAGGTGGAAGAACAAGGGCACCACTATAAATCGGAGACCGTTGAAAGTTTTGCAGAAAAAGGCAGGGAATTTCAGGCAGGCGGCGATCAGATTGACATAAAAAATGTATTGTCAAGTTTGCGGGGCAGACAGCAGGAACAGCAGAAAGAACAAACGTTTTCGGAGGAGACCGGCATCAGACCGGAGCAGAAAAAAGGTCCTTTTGATTTTCAGGATCTTGATTACCTGGGAAGTATTTTTGACACGTATATCATGGCGTGCGATGCGGACTGTTTTTATCTCATCGACCAGCATGCGGCTCATGAACGTGTATTTTACGAGAAACTCCGGCATCAGTATGAATCTGCAGAAAAACTTAGTCAGACGCTGATGCTCCCCCTTCAGTTCCACGTGGCGGCTTATGTGGCTCAGACAGAAGAAGACTGGATCGACAAGATAAGATCCATGGGATATGGCATCGAGGATTTTGGAAACAGAACTTATATTGTCCGGGAAATACCTGCTTTTATGGAACTTGAGGAAGCGGAAAGTTTTTTGAATGATTTGTTTCAGGAGCTGGAGGACAGACCGGATCTTACCAATCAAAAGGTGCTTGACCGGATCATCATGCGTTCCTGTAAGTCAGCAGTGAAAGGCGGAGACCATCTGGAATCCGCTGAGATCGATGCATTGATCCGCGATCTTAAAAACTGTGTCAATCCGTTTTCCTGTCCTCATGGAAGACCGACGTTCATCAGGATGACACGCTATGAGATCGAAAAAATGTTCAAACGTGTGTAGAGGTTTTAGAATATGGGTAAAATTATTGCGATAGCAGGACCGACAGCAGTCGGAAAAACAAAATTCGCCATCGAGATCGCAAAGCGTTTTGACGGAGAGATCATATCCTGCGACTCGATGCAGCTTTATAAATACATGGATATCGGTAGCGCCAAGCCAACGAAGGAAGAACTGGCGCAGGTGCCTCATCATCTTGTAGATCTCATCGATCCCAGAGATGATTTTTCGGTGGCACAGTACCAGAAACTGGCCAAAGATGCCATCCGGGATGTCCAGTCACGCGGTAAGCTGGCTGTGATATCAGGAGGAACGGGGCTGTATCTCAATTCGCTTCTGTATGAAATGGACTTTTCAAAAGCACCGGAAAGCAGCCAGTATCGCAGGCTGCTGGAACAGCGTGCGGAAACGGAAGGCGGAGCCGCTTTGCATAAAATGCTGGAAGAACAAGATCCGCAGGCCGCGGAGCGTATCCATCCCAACAACATAAAAAAGATCATACGAGCGCTTGAGCGTCTGCATGAGGGAGAAGAGAAGGTGAAGTCTTTTCAGCAGGTTCAGCAGGAAACGACGGATTATGAGACGATCCTCATCGGACTTACGAGAGATCGGGCAGAGCTTTACGACCGGATCAACCGGAGAGTGGAAGTGCTGATAGAGCAAGGGCTTTTAGAGGAAGTTGAGGAACTGATGCGGATGGGGATGACGGAGGATCACATCTCTATGAAGGCCATCGGCTACAAGGAGATCCTGGCGTATTTCCACGGCAGGTGTTCTCTGGAAACAGCTATCGACAATGTGAAAAAAAACACGCGACATTACGCGAAAAAACAGTTAACGTGGTTCCGCAGATATGATAAAATAAAGTGGTATAATATATCAGAGTATTCGAATGATGAAACTGCTGTAGAAGGGATCACGGGATGGCTGGAGAAAAATCTGTAAAACTCCATAATAAAAGTGACAAGCCCGACAACATCATTTTGAAAGAACACGAGATCGTTTCAAAATGTGAGGAAATCCAGGAACAGCTTCCTGACTTCTTAAAGGGCTTTTTTCGTTATCTCAAAGGAGATGTTCTGTCGAAAACAAGATTCGCATACCTGGGAGATATCCACTTTTTCTGTCGATATCTCATCGAAGAGACGGATCTGACGGAGGCAACGGATCCTGCAGACATAAAAAAAGCAGAGTTTAATAAAATAAAAGCATCGGACATCAATGAATTTCTGGATCACTGCCGGGAATACTGGGTGAAACAGAATGGGCAGGACGTTCTTTATCAGAACGGCAGCAGGACGCTGGCGAGGAAGAAATCTTCCCTTTCTGTCATGTTCAAACAGCTGTACCGGGAAGGGATCATGGAGAAAAATATCACCGACGGATTCGATCCTATACGGGTTCCAAAGGCCAGCGAACGGGAGATCAAAGCGCTGCAGGATGACGAGGTGATGATCATGCTGGATGCCGTGGAGAGCGGTGACCACCTGACACCGAAGGAACGTCAGTACTGGAACAAGACGAAGAAGCGTGACAAGGCGATCCTGCTTCTGTTTATTACTTACGGTCTCAGGCTTTTTGAACTGCAGCAGCTGAATGTATCGTCTTTCAATTTTTCCCGCGGGGAATTCAAGATCTACCGTAAGCGTGACAAGGAAACGGTCATGCCGCTGAACCGGTCGGTGACAGAGACTCTGATGGACTACATAGACAATGAACGCAGACCGGATGATGAACTGGAGGAACTCCACAAGGATGCACTGTTCCTGTCTCTACAGGGAAAACGCATGACGGAACGGCAGATCCGGGAACTGGTGAAGAAATACACTTCCATCGGGCTTGCAACTTCGCGAAAAGCCGGATACAGTCCCCATAAACTGCGTGCCACGGCGGCCACCAGTCTTATCGGGCGGGGCAATTCCATCTACGATGTGCAGGCGCTCATGGATCACGAACAGGTGACTACGACCCAGCTTTATGCGGCTCACAAGATGAATGTAAAACGCGAACTGGTCAAGGACATGGAATGGGAATTAGAGAGAAAAGAAGGCACAGAAAGGAACAAAACGGAATGAAACGAATAACCGTCATATCTGTATTGATCATATTCATAGCAGGAACCTTCGGGGCTTCCTTCGCTTTTGCTGCGAAAACGGACGACAGCACAAAGAAAGGGAAGAGCAGGGTGGAATCGGTTTTTGAAGAAGCAGGAGATGATTCTGACCAGAACGGAACGGATCGTCTGGATCAAAAGAAATCCGTCTTGAAAGGAACACCGGATACTTCCTGGTTTGACTATAAAAATCCTAAGAAACAGTATCAGATCACTTCAGAAGAGCAGCTTATGGGACTGGCGAGTCTTGTAAATGAAGAACAGGCTTCCAGGTGGAAGCCGACCAGGACAGAAACCTTTGAAGGCGTGACATTCAAGCTGACGAAGGATATCAAGCTGACTGGTGAGTGGACCCCGATCGGAATGAGCGAGAGCATCTGTTTCGCAGGCTCTTTTGATGGCAACGGTCATACCATCAGTAACGTGATCATCAAAAACAACGCGGATTCCATAGGATTCTTCGGCTATCTCAAGGGAGAAGTAAAAGATCTTAACCTGAGCGGCAGCATCGAATCCACCGGCGGAGAATGCGGCGGTGTTGCAGGCAGTCTGGATCCGTCAGCCTCGGTAACGGGATGCAGTGCTGCTATGGATATCAACGCAGGCAAGAAGACAGGCGGCATCGTCGGCAGCAGCAACGGCGGTAAAATCGAAAACTGCGTCAATCGCGGAAATGTTTCCGGGACTTATAAAGTCGGCGGCGTAGTCGGCGAAAACTGGGGCGGGACCGTGAAAAAATGCGGGAATGAAGGGAATGTTTCTTCTTCTGTCCGCGGCGTAGCCACCTTCGGTACCGGCGGGATCGCAGGCCGTTCTGTAGCCGCGGCAGCGGTCGTTTCAGAATGTTACAATACAGGGAATATCAAGTCGGCGGCAGAGGCGACCGGCGGTGTAGTAGGATACATGAATGCGGATGGTTCCACCCTGACAAGCAGCTACAGCACCGGTAACATCACCATCAAAAGAATCAAGAGAGAAAAGGCTCTGACCAAGGCATGGGCAGGCGGTGTTGTAGGTATCGCAGGAAGCAAAGGCGTGATCATCTCCAACTGTTACAGTGCAGGCGCCATCAAGGACGCGGATGTCAGCGGCGGTGTGATCGGCAGATTTATCGCAGATAAGCGGGATCTTACAGAAGAGAACATCCAGAACAATTTCTATCTCAACGATAACATCAGTGTCGGCATCGGCGATAACAAGGGCCTGGGCGGTGCCGACATCCAGAAGTGCGCTGCAGGCGTTTCAGGAAGCACATTAAGCGGCATGTCGTCCGCTCTGAGCATCTCCTTTATGAAGGATGCCTCCGGGCTTTACGGCAATGATGGCTATCCTGTATTAAGATGGCAAGATCCGATCGATTCCAGCGACAAGTCCTATCTTGAGGGCGTTTCGAAGGATGTACAGAAAAAATTAGATAAATACCTTATTAAGAACACAGACACAACAAATAAGGGTGATATAGTAATCAGTATCTTCCATCCGGACAATTATCTGACGGATGCGCTGCTGATGTATACAGAGGCGATCGATAAAAATACAAAGAAAGATGACAGCCAGGATAAAGAAACTACTTTAGACAACGAGGAATAATCGAATGAAGAACAACACATATAAATTACTGAGAGATGAATTCGGCATTGCAGAGTCCATTCTGGATCTTATCGATGAAAGCGAAAAACAGGTGTCGTCCCACTTTTCACAGCTGGATGACACTATGGCATATAATCAGTACAAGGTCCTGGAAGCTTTTCAGCGCAACAACATCCGGGATATGCACTTTTCATGGAATACCGGATATGGCTACGATGATCCGGGACGCGATGCAGTAGAACGTGTCTACGCTGATATCTTCCATACGGAAGCAGCTCTTGTCCGTCCCACCATCGTAAACGGAACTCACGCACTGACCCTGACTCTCATGGGGATCCTTCGTCCGGGAGATGAAATGATCTACTGTACCGGCGGTCCTTACGATACGCTGGAGGAAGTCATCGGTCTTCGCGGAGAAGGCAAGGGCTCGCTGAAGGAATACGGGATCTCTTATAAGCAGGTGGAGCTGACGCCGGAAGGCAGCATCGATTACGATGCACTGCAAAGGGCCATCGGCCCGGCGACCCGCATGGTCTGCCTGCAGCGCGCGACCGGATACGCATGGCGCAAAGCGATTTCCATTGAGGAAATCAGAGAATGTACTGCATTTGTTAAGACCATCGATCCGAACATCATCTGCATGGCGGACAACTGCTATG